>JBKHBT010000167.1:0-2795 GCA_046542255.1 Candidatus Zixiibacteriota bacterium
CTGGAATGCTTGCTGGCCCATCATTTGCTGTATCCCTCACTCATAAAAGATGGGGCGGCATCGGATTTGGTATGGCTATGCCATCCGGACAGGCAGAATACTCTCGAACAAGCCTCGAAGATGTTATGCCCGGTAAATGGGAAACACTCCTTCATGCTGATTCTTCTATTACAGACCTTTCGGCAACCATTACTTCAGTTCAGGCAGTTATTACTCCGACTCACAGAATAGAGGTCGGCTTTAGATATACGCCAACTGTCGATATAGATGTCGATTATGATGAGATGCATATCACCGGCACATATCCATATGACGAGGTATATACCGGGACCTTGCCTGCGAGAATGGGTCTAGGATTCTCCTATAAACCTTCCGGCAATGTCCCCAGCCGTTTTGTCCTGGAGGCAGAGCAATTTTCTTGGAGCGACCTTGCAGACGAGAAGCAATATGAAGATTTCACAGATGAATGGTCATTTAGATTCGGCATAGAGCATAAGCTTCCACCTGGAACAATGCTTCGCGGTGGCGCATATCATTATAAGCTGCCTGTTTCCGGTAGTTCTCCTGTCGCCAAGACCGGCTTGACAGTCGGGACAAGCTTTAGTGCATGGAAAGCGACATTTGATTTTGCGCTTGGTTATGAAACATCCAAATATGGCACAAACCCTATTTTCGATGTTTATAGGACAATTCCCGAAGAAACAGAAGCATATGACACTGTCCGCGATAATAAACTATTTGGAAATATTGGAATGAGTGTAGAATTTTAATTATGAGAAAAGCAATAAATATAATACTGGCAATATGCATATTCATTCCTGCTATTTCGGCCTATTCTTTGCAGAAGACTTTCGATATTGTAGTCTTTTACAATAATGACCGTCATGGTGGAATTGCAAAGGGATATGCTACATTTATGAATCCAGAGACACCACCACCGCTTGGCAAATATGCTTCTGAGGCGATGCTCATAAAAAAATACCGTGAGCTTTCCCAAAAGCATAATTTCGAGGTAATGATTCTCGACCAGGGCGATATCTGGCAGGGAGCACCTGTCGGAACTTTGACCGATGGCGAAGCTGTGATACATGCATATAATCTAATGCAGCCGGATGCCGTAATTGTTGGTAATCACGAATTCGATTCGGGTGCAGAGAATATGGATAGACTAATAGAGATGGCAGATTTTCCAATTCTGGCATGTAATTTATTTGTGAATGAAGAAGAGACAAAGCTTTATCCTGGTGTCAAACCTTATATAATTAAAGAATATGATATGTGGAATGGCGATATCTTGAAGGTTGGCATTATTGGACTGACCACCCAAGACACCAAGGGCATGTCGCTTCCGGGAAATACCGACATTCTTACAGTTGGCGATGAAATCAAGTATGCCCAGATGTATTCTGATTCGCTTAAGAAGCTTGGCTGTGATTTCATTATTCTATCCGCACATGTAGGCCTCCCTTTTGATGCTCGCGAAGGTTACCTAAATAAAATCAAAGAGGAAACCGAGCAGGCCAATCCCGAGGATACGCCATACAAATCGACCGGTTATCTCGATATTGCATCCGAGGTCGAAGGTGTGGATGTTGCTTTTGGCGGGCATATTCATGTTGGCTATCATGAACCGTGGGAAGACCCAAATACTCATATGATGGTCTTCCAGAACTATGGGCATGGCACTGGAACCGGCGCTGTCAGATTCAAATTCGATCCCGAGAGTAAGGTATTTATGGGCTATGAACCTATTGCAGAAAATGATGCTTTGATAACTCTTTTCTCGGATGATTTCTGGCCAGACCCCGATGTGGATAGATATGTTGACTCACTTGCTCAGGATGCAGAAAAACATCTCGAAACCGTGATTGCAAAATCCGAAGGACTTATAAATCGTGGTGATGCCACTTCCAATAAGGTCGGCCATATTATTTGCGATGCTATCGTCGAAGCGTCTGGTTGTGATGTCGCCAATGTAAATATGGGCGGCGTTCGAGCTTCTTTGCCATCTGGAAGCATCACCAAAAAAGATGTCTTCACGGTTATGCCATTCGATAATAAGATCGTTGTAGTTCAGCTTTCCGGCAAAGACCTAAAAGCCGTTATCGAAAGAATGGCAGGGAAATATGGCGGTGCACTTATCGGTGGCGCTAGAATCAAATGGGACTCGGATAAACCAGAAGGAGAAAGAATCGTCTCCTTCAAAATCGATGGTCAAGAGGTCCAGGATGATAAGCAATATGAATTCGGTGTAAATGACTATATTTTCCATAGCTATGGAATTCCGCAGCTTAAAGACGCACCTGATGATAAAGTCAAACATACCGGAATTCTCCTTCGTACAGCCATCGAAGATTGGCTCAAAAAGCACTCGCCTATTTCACCGGGCACGGATGATAGATGGGTGGATGTAACGAAATAGAATTTATCAAGCGAGGTTTGGTTTTCCAGCCCTCTGCTTTTTGGGTATTGTTTGACAACTTATTTTGGTTTGTGGCTTTGGTTTTTCGAAAAGCCCGGGCCTTCGATACGCGAAACCAAAGTTTCGCTACTCAGGCACCTTGATTTCTGAAGCGTACTGAAATGCCCCTGTGCAAAAGTCCGCGAAACAGGCACATAAAAAAAAGGCAGATTCTTATGTTTTTGAAAATCAAAGCCACAGAATAGATGAAAAATGGAGTATATTAAATTGAAATGTGAAAGGTTTATTACACAAACAAAGAGAAAGGAGCGTCTATGTTGAATGTGTGGGGTACTTATCTCTACCAATTCCTCGTAGGCGGGCTGTTTTTTGC
>JBKHBT010000079.1:0-15374 GCA_046542255.1 Candidatus Zixiibacteriota bacterium
ATGTCAGATTCTTGCTTTTTTCATGTATAATTTTGCAAGTGTTTTTCACAATTGTAGATAATGATGAAAGAAGTGTCCTCTTCTAAAGCCATATTTAGAGGATATTTATACTACATCATATGTTTTTCGGAATGGCTTTACTGTTGTTTTAGCCAGGAATTATGACAATGCGGAACAGCGTATTGTCTGGTTTTCTTGGCTTTTGCGCTTCTGGACGGTAGCGCTGTTGCAACTGGATCGCGCCTCTCTCGCCATTTTTTATCTTCATCCTTGAAGTTTGCCCTTTTTGCGATCGCGATTGTAACCACGATGGGCAAGCGGGTATTTGTCGTCTTCGTAGTAACTCGAAGAAAGGACATATAGAACCGCAGAACCTTCTGATAAATGGCGCTTGGCCAGTTTCTTCTGAATTCTTTTTTGACGTTTGAATAACCAATCCATCGCTTTGTAAAGATCATTTTCTGTGGCATCTTCGATTGCTAACTGCTTGGGAAGCGATTTATTGTGCCACCAGCGAGTAGTCGCCAATTTACTATCAGGATTAAGAATCCGACATGCCATTATTCCAAGTATAATATCGCTCTCGCGCGATGGCTGGGATGCTATCAAGTTCGGAAGATTCAGTTGCCTCATCGCAGACAAAACGGCTTCAACGGAACCGTGATGTTGGGATGATATTACTTCAAAAGCCTCTTTGACAGGGACAAGTCTTTCTCCTTTGAGAATTTTTCTCATTGCAAAAACTTGATCCATTGTCAACTCAGAAACATTTGCCAGAGTTCTTTTTTTATAATTATCGCCATCTCGATACGATTGGCGAAGTAGTTTTGTTTCTTTATAGCCTCGATTTGGAATTATGTCGATATGCATACTCATGTCGAATTATATATGGTTATTATAATAAATATATTAAGCAAAATAATTATATTTACATGAGTATTAAATCAAAAGCAAAATGGACTTAGTGCGTTATACTGTAATGAGATAGCTCTATTTTGTGCGGGGAACTTCAGATTAATCATCTTGCTCATCCTTCATAGCCTTTTCAATCCTGGTTCATATTTTGAACCAGGATTTTGAAGGATAAATAAGATTTATAGGATAGGATGATGTTTTGAAGCGGAATCATGAATATGATAAAAAACAATATTTCTTTGGAAACTGCATACATTAGATATCAGTTTGGTTCAACGCAGAGCATTGGAACAAGGATGATGCGGTAAGGCTCCCATCCACGCATAGCGTTTCTAAAGCATAGAACTTACACGAAGAAAGTGCCCGAGTAGCGAAGGCCGCTGAAATTCATACAAATTCTGCAAAGCACTGGATTTAGGAGTAGTCCCAAAAGCAAAACATCACAATTACAAATTGCGTCATTAGATTTCGATCAGCGAATTATAGCTTTGCAAACTCTCCCGATTCAACTTCATCATAGAGCTTCTCGATATAATCGATAATCTCATTCGCAGCATCGACAATGTCGATATCATGCGACTTTTTGCGTTTTCTGTCGAATAGTTCGAATGATCCGCTTTTCAGGCCGCGGCGGCCGATTGTGATTCTTATCGGGATACCTATCATATCGGCATCAGAGAATTTGACGCCCGGGCGAAGTGGCCTGTCGTCGATAACTACTTCGACTCCTTCGCACTTTAGGTCTTCATATAGCTTTTCGCTGGCTTTGACAAGCTCCTCATCATCGCCAAGCACAGTTAGGATGACTTCATATGGCGCAATAGTGATCGGGAATACGATTCCGTCTTTGTCGGCGTGAAGTTCGATTGCCGATGACAGGATCCTTCCCACGCCGATACCATAGCTTCCCATAATAATCGGATGCTGCTTGCTATTTTCATCCTGGAAAGTAGCCGAAAGCGAATCGGAATACTTGGTGCCGAGTTTGAATATATGGCCAAGTTCGATTGCCACGAGAAGATCGATTGGCTTTCCGCATTCGATGCATTTATCGCTCTTAACAACCTCGCGAATATCAGCTCTTTCGTAGGAATCGATATCGGAAAGCTCATAGCCTTTTATATGATAATCATTTTCGCAGGCTCCTGTGGCATATTTAATATCTTCGGGAACCGCTTCATCGATATATTTTTTGATATTGCCGATTTTCTCAGGATTATCCAGCGGACCGACTGGGCCGATAAATCCGATATCTGCGTCTATTAACTCTTTGACTTCTTCGGGTTCTGCTGGCCGCATAATCTGGCCCATCAGTCCGTTTATCTTCTCCTCGGAAAGCTGATGGTCGCCGCGAAGCATGAACATGACAGGTTGATCGTCTGGAGTCATATAAAGAAGCGTTTTTAGCATTTGGGCTTCGGGAAGTTTCAGAAATTCCGAGATTTCCTCCACTGTCCTGATATCTGGCGTATGGACTTTCTCTTTCTTGTCGATATCGACCATATCGAATTCCTGTGGAATCGCTTTGGCGACCTCGACATTGGCAGCATATCCGCATTCTTTGCAGACTGCGATAAAATCTTCGCCAGCATCCGAAACCACCATAAATTCCTGCGAACCGCTTCCACCCATAGCGCCCGATGATGCGCCAACAAGATAATAGCTCAAGCCACATCTATCGAAAATGCGTTTATAGGCTTCTTTTTGGTCTTCATATAGCTCATCCAGTTCTTCCCAGCTTTTGCATAGCGTATAGGCATCCTTCATGATAAATTCACGTACTCGAAGCAGGCCGGAACGAGGACGCGCCTCATCACGGAATTTATTCTGCATCTGATACCATATCTGCGGAAGCTCTTTGTATGAACGAACTTCGCCGCGAGCGATATCTGTAATTATCTCTTCATGAGTCGGAGAAAGGCAGAACTGATGGCCTTTTCTGTCGCTAAGCTGTAGAAGTATGTCTTTCATTGTCTCATCGCGGCCGGTCTCTTCCCAGATTTCGATAGGCGAGAGACTCGGCATAAGCATTTCCTGGCCGCCGATTGCATCCATTTCTTCGCGAATGATGTCCATGATTTTGTGCATGCTTTTCCAGCCGAGTGGCAAGAAAGAATAAACTCCAGCAACCAATTGGCGAATTAGGCCGCCGCGAAGAAGCAGCTTATGGGATGTTGTTTCGGCATCCTTGGGGTCGTCTCTTAATGTCGGTATAAAAAGCTGTGAATAATGCATATTATCTCCTTATTCAGGCTCAAATTATTGAGACCAAATTTATCGAATATATACTTCAAGGTCAAGGAATTAAAAAGGCACGGGATAATTTTTGCTTTTTATTACAAACAAATCTGAAAAACCGCTTTTAAACCATCGGCACTTCGGAGAGATTTAGAGGGGCTTACCTATTGGGCTTGAGCGTAGTTGAAGGCAAGAGCTCTGTGAAATGGTGCCATCGGCTCCGCTCGGGTACCGCTATCTTGGTTATTTGTATTAATTATCCTGGCCATCATCCATATCCTTTCCAATCCTAGTTCATATTTTGAACCAGGATAGGATGATATTTTTTAAACCGGAATTTTGAAGATGATAAAAAGCATTATATTCTTTGGAAACTGCAAGCAGTAGAACGCCCAGTTTGAATCAATGCGGAGCGTTGCCCTGTATGGAAATTATTTCACTGGCGAGTAAAACGAAACACAAAGCAACTAACTCACGTAATAATAGATAATTATAAAGAATATGAATTATTGCTTGAGCTCGAAAACTTCGAAACACTAATATTTTTTGTTAAATAATCCCAGTCTAAACAATGCTTTAATAAATTCTAACTATATTATAATGCGATTTGTTTGCGAAATGTAATATTTTGATTGTTAATTTCGCCAACAATTCTTTATATAGTATAATATCCATTTATGGGATAGAAGATAAGGATAAACAAAATGTTTTGCTTCGCAGGGGAGATAATATGAATAAAAGACTGTTTTTATTGATTTTGTTAATAATGCCATTATTAATTCTGGCTATCCAGAATGATGAATCATTAGAATTTTATTCGAATGAGGGCCTGCAATCCATTATGAGCCCAATGGATTGCCCGAGTGTTTTCGATATTTCGGCAATCGAGGAGACATTTTGTGATGGTGTAAATATTGTAACTGTCTGCTATAGCATATTCGATGCCGATGGTGATGATATAAATGTCGAGTTTAATCTGGAACATGCCGGAACAACAGTTGTCCCGACTACTATTGTGGATGATGTCCCCGGTTTTCCCGGCCCGAATCTTGGGCTTTTGCCTTCAGGCGATTATTGTTTTAACTGGTATATGAGCACCGATGCTCCGGGCATGGAAAGCTGTGATTTCGATTTTCATATCAATATCGATAATGAGACTGCGGATATTTTGAATGTAACAGACTCTTTTAGTATAGTCGATGCAGAAGGTATTACATGGGATGGTACAGCTCTTTGGGTAACCGGAAGCTACTGGACAGGTGAATCGACTATGGTTTATCGAATCGATCCTATCTCTTATGATACCCTGCATAGCTGCGTTCTTCACCGTGATGGCTATTTTGCTGATGCATGCTGGCATGATGGCAATATTTATACAATTGGAGCTAATGGTGGTGGCACTGGTTCCGGGGTTGCGGGGAATATATATGTTTTCGATCCATATACATGTGCTCTTATAGATTCTTCGGATTCTCCGATTTTCACAGGCAGATTTGGGCAGGGTATAGAGTATTATGATGGTTGGCTATGGTGCAATAATACCCTTGGCGAAGTCTGGAGAGTCGATCCTATAACGCTGACACCAAATCCTTCTACACCTTATATGAATGTGTCTGATATTTATGCAGCAACTCATGGTGGCGCTGAACTATTTCCCGATGGCCTTCCAGATGCAATCGAATTTGAACTCGGCTCGATGTGGTTTCTTAAAAATCCCGATTCTGGCATAAATAATATTCTCTTTCGATTCGACCTCGATGGCAATTTTATTCAAGAATACGTATTACCATCATCTGGTAGCCATGGGCCCGAAGGATTGACTTTCGATGGTAGCTGTTTTTGGTATACCGATCATAGTGATGACCAGGTCTATCGAGTATGCCTCGGCGGCTGCCGCGATTCAATTACAGACTACGATGTTTGCCTCGATAGCAGGAATCCCGATGTCGAGCTATATTGCCCGCCCTTCGATTCTATTACAGTCGGCGAAAATATCCATCTGACATGGGACATCGATGATATGAATTTCACCGAGCCATGTTCTATTAGGCTTTCCGGTTGTGGGTACGATACATCTTTCACAGGCTCATTCTCCACAGCAGATTTTGATTTGCCATATGCCTTTGCAACTTGCCCCGAAGTATGGATACATCTTATCGCACAGGATACATATTGCAATTGGGGCAGCGATAGCTGCATGATTTATCCGAGGGCGATTTGGGAAGTTACTCACAGAACGCCTCCACCACCAGATAGCGGATATATAGCCTGCGAAGGCCAACAGATCATATTCCGAATCGACCATACTTGCCCGATCGACTGGGGAGCATCCGAGCTTATTATCGATGGAAGCGATTCATATACATTAACAGACCCAGAAATCACATTCGATGACTCGATAATGACTTTTGCGCCGGCTGCCGACTATTGGCCTTCCGGCTCTCATACATTCAGATTTATCGTCAGCGATGATTGTGGCAATAGCTATGATGAAACCTTCGAGGTCGATTTCGATTTCGAAAGGCCGGATATCTATGGTTTTGCGCCGGTGGATACTTTCCTGTCATTAGATAGCGTACAAATAGGCTTTGTCCTTCAAGATAATTTCTCGGGAATTGGCGATGTATCGGTAACGATTAATTCCGATTGCGGAACGGTGATTTACAATATGCTCGATCTTACAAGTATGCCGACTGCTCTGGGTGATTCATTCACAACCCCCAATTATTATTGCGAGGGAACAAATACGATTTGCGTAACAGCAGAAGACTCGCCATATATCTGCGGCCCCAATGATACAACATTTTGCTGGGAATACATAGTCCCTCCGCCGGGCGAAGTCATTGCAGAGGTCGCGGTACCTATCGATGACAACGGTGATGGCCGAGTAATCACAAATTGCGAGAATCAATATATTGCATGGTATATCGATTCCGATTATGAGATCGAACCGACTACTCTGAGCGTGACAGTTTGCGGCATCGATTATTTCTATCCCGATCCACATTTGGATTATCGAAATGATACACTTTATTATATTCCCGATGCAAGTTGGTCTCATGGCGATAGCTGCGGATTCTGTATCAATACCGCCGAAGACATAATCGGTACCGAATTGACCGAGCCGGCATGTGGATATCTGGTTTACGATGGCACTCCGCCAGAGCTTGTATCTCGCATTCCCGCAATCGATTCGATCTTCGGGACATCGGAGACCTTCGATGCCGAGTTTATGGAAGAGATTTGCGATGAGGCATTTATCGATTCAATATGGGTAACAACATCGATAAGCCGTATTGCTTTCCGCGCAGACACCTTCCCATTTACAGTTGATAGCTTTGTCGATGGTGATGAAGTCCGTGTTTGTGCATATGTCCATGATGAATGTGCCGACTATTGCGGAATAAATAGCGGCAGAATATGCTGGAACTATGAAGTCATGACCGGCGGGCCGACTGGATATGTCATAGAACCGATCGATGAAAATGGCGATGGCAGAGTAATAACCGCCTGCACAACTCAAGTAATTACAATTGCGCTCTATGATGAATATGGAATGGACCCTTTCGGCGATTTTCGTTTATTTATAGAAGAACTGGATCGCTATTTTCGTGAGGAGGATCTGGATATAACCATGGGCGGTTCAGGTGAGTCTTTATATGTTTCTCTGGATATTGGCGTTTATGGCGAAGATTGGCTCGATATCGATGGCGGTTATGTCCATTTTACATTGGACTCTGCTTTTGATGTTTATGGTTTGGGGCTTATCGAGCCTATTCGCGATTCATTTCTTGTGGATTTTTCACCGCCGGAATTGAGCGATATGTCACCAACAAGCTCGGTTTTCGACTCGACTGTTACAATCACAGCGACCGCTATCGATGATGTATGCCCGACTGCACTCATCGACTCTCTGGTAGCGACTGTTTACCCCGGCAGCCGCGAGATTCGAATTCGAGCATCGACTGGCGATGTGGTTGGGCTTGAAAATGGCGATTCGATCCATGTTTGCGCATATGCCCATGACCAATGCCATGATTATTGCGGTGACCATCAAACAGAAATATGTTGGTCCTTTGGAGCACATCTTGGTGATATAAATGCTGAAGTTGTATATCCTGTCGATGAAAATCATGACATGAGAGTCATATCTACATGCCCGGACCAGCCTATTGCATGGTATATCGACCATTCTGATGATATGGTGCTGTCTGAATTCTATGTAAATGTGAATGGTAGGCTGTACAATTATCCATCTCATCTCGAATTTATCGATGATACTTTATATTTCTCGCCATCTATGCCATATTCCCACGGTGATACTGTCGAATTTTATGTCGACCATATGGAGGATGATATACGAACCATGGCCGATTCTATCGGTTATGGAAGAGTCATAATCGACCTTTCGCCACCGGATATTAATATTATTTCCGGGCCGGAAGATGGTGACATTATTAATTCTTCTTCTATTAGCGGTTTGTTTCATGCTGTCGATGACTATTGCACATCCGAAATGATGGATTCTATAAGAATCACATCTTCCGAAGGCCGTGATACACTTCTTACAACCGATTCATACAATTTAGATGGCCTCGTAGATGGCGAGATCATTCAGGTATGTGCCTATGCAAACCAGTCTTGCCAGGACTATAGCTGTATCGATACCACCGGGCAGAATTGTCTGGAATTCGAGGTTATGCTTGGCTCCATCAGCGCAGATATTATTCTTCCAATCGATGAAAACTCAGATGGCAGAGTGATAACCACATGCGATGAACAGCAGATTATTTGGGAAATTGGACATGATTATTCACTCGTAGAATCAACAATTGTAGTAACTGTCGATGGCGAAAGATATGAATTCCCCGAGCATCTCACTCTCGACACAGGCCTTTTGACTTTCATACCGACCGAGCCATTTATGGATGGAGACAGCATTTATTTCTGCCTTGATTCTGTTATGGATGAATCGGGCGTATGGCTCCCTTCGCCAATCTGCGGTTCATTTATTGTCGATTTAGAGCCGCCAATAATTTATAACACTTCTGGCCCGATGCCGGGCGGAACTTACTATTCACCGATTTTGACCGGCTCTGTGGCAGCATTCGATTCGATCTGTGGGCCACTGGATATCGATTCTATGAGAGTCTATAATCATACAACCGGCTATGATACATTCTTTATTGCAGATTCTTTCTCGGTCGGTGGATTTTCCGATGGCGATTCTGGAGAGGTCTGTGCATGGACAGATGCCGATTGCGCCGATTATGAATGCCTTGAGAATTCGATGCATTATTGCTATTCTGTTTTCTTTGAAATTGCAGATTTATCGGCAGAGATATTAGAGCCAATCGACTTAAATGGCGATTCCAGAGTCATAACGACATGCGATAATCAGGAAATTCGCTGGCTATTGAATTCCGAACACGATATCGATGAAGGTTCAATAATTATAGAAATCGAGGAAACAGAGTTCACATTCCCTGAAGATATGCATATATCCGGCGATACATTGATATATGAACCACCAGCACTATACGTGCATAATGACACAATCAATTTTTGCCTTTTGGAGATAGCCGATACGCTCGGCTCTTTGATTTCTGCGCCGGTTTGCGGTAGTTTCATAGTCGATCTAGACGCTCCAGAGATTGCATCGGCCTCACCAGGCGATGGAGATGTAATTCACTCAGATTCTATCGAAATTGATCTGGCTTTCGAAGATGATATTTGCGATAGCATTTTCGCAGTCGATGAAATAACTATTACCTCGTCTGTTTCTGATATCTCAGAAGAAGCTATGGATTATCCAATATCAATAGATGGACTGGAAGATGGCGATACAGTCAGGGTTTGCACTATTGTATCCGATGGATGTGCCGACTATTGCCTTGCGAATATCGATACTGTCTGTATAGAATTCTATGTCGGATTGGGCGAGCCAATATGCGATATAATTGCCCCAGCAGACAGAAATATGGACGGCAGGATTATTTCTGCCTGTGATGATATGGGATTTATGCTTCGGCTTTACGATAGCCATGGCATGAGTGATGAGAATATCCACTTTACTGTAAATGATGTCGATCACTACGAGAGTGATTTCTCGGAATTATTCTATGATCCTGATAGCACAACTATTTTCGGTATATTTGAACCAACTCGCGCATGGGAATCTGGCGAATGGGTAATTATCGAAGTCGATAGTGCGCAGAATAATATCGGCGATAATCTAATCTTCCCCGCGATAGATTCATTCATGGTCGATACGGAAGGCCCGAATTTTATAGTCGCAGGAATACCTGATACATTATTTATGCCATATACCACGATTATTGCAGATGTCTATGACTCGATATGCGGCACCGATATAAATCTCGATTCGATGGTTATCCATATAGAACCAGGTGGATTACATATAAATCGCGGCTCGGAATGGAGCGATACAACTATTACCGGCCTTTCTGATGGCGATGTGCTCGAGATATGTTTCCATGCTTCCGATGCCTGCGCAGATACATGTAGTTTTAATTCGACAGATACCTGCCTTAATACTTATATTTCGATATCCGAAATAACAGCAGAGCTGATAGAGCCAATCGACTTAAATGGCGATGGGCGCGTGATTTCTACATGCGAAGGCCAGCAGATAAGATGGCTTGTATCACATTTTGCGCCGATTGACCCTTCATCTATCGCTATCGAGGTATGTGGTGATGATTATGATATAACAGATAGCGAGCTTTCGCTATCTGGCGATACTATAATATGGAATATGCCCGGTTATTGGAGCGATGGCGATAGCTGCAGCTTCTCTCTGGAAAATGTTTGCGATACGCTCGGCCATTGCATAGAATCACCGGCATCTGGTGATGTAATAATAGACGGAAGGCCACCCTGGCTGACAGATATTATTCCTGAAACGGGAGGATTCATGGCCGAGGACACAGCAGTTTCTTTCTCGGCAACACTATATGACTCGATTTGCGAAGGCGAAGATTTCATGGACTCGCTTGTCCTGGATATTTTCACAGAAGGCGGACATAGCCATATCGTAGAAATCGATTTGCCGACTGGTGATATTGGATGGAGTGGTATGGATTCCATTAATTGCTGCATTTATCTCGCTGATGATTGTGCCGATTATTGCGAGCCGAATGATACATCCTATTGCTGGCAATATGAATCATATTCCGGCGCACCGATTGGCGAGATTGTCCTGCCGCGCGATGTTAATTCCGATGGACGGATTATTTCTGCTTGCTCTGACCAGGGAGTAAGGTTCATTATAACCGATCCCGCTGGAATGATGGATACAGGCATTCGCTTTACAGTAAATGGGGTAGAGTACACCGAGGCCGATGGCGGTGTTAGTTTTGCTGATTCGGCTACTTTGATAGTCGATTGGCTGCCGTCTTCGCCATGGCCAAGTGGGCAGGTTGTCGATATTGCGCTTCTGGATGCTATGAATATTCATGGTGTTCATCTTGCAAGCATAGTCGATCATAGCTATATAATAGATACGGATGCTCCAGATGTTATTTATAATGGGCCAGTCGGAATAGTATATCATGACAGCGCATTTATCCAAATCGATGTCGAAGACCGTATATGTGATACCGAAGATATAGTTATCGATTCGGTTATAGTCGAGACGACCGTTTCTGGAATGCGGATTAATTTCGGGAATGGCGAAACCTCAGTCGATACTGCATTGCATGGTTTCGAGAATGGTGATATTGTAACAGTCCATGCCTGGGTGCGCGATGGCTGTGCCGATACTTGCGGATTCAATGATACTCTTGCTATCTATGATTTCGAGATCGACCATGGCTTAATTAGCGCCAGAGTGATTCCGCCAATAGATACACCTGAAACAATCATCTCGGCCTGCGATGACCAGGAACTTCGATGGTTTATCAATTCAGAGTTTGAAATCGATGAATCTTCTATCGATGGATTTGTCGAAGAATTCAGTCTTGCAATCGATGAACCGCATTTGTTTATATCCGGCGATACAATGATTTTCAACCCCGATAATGGATTTTTCGAGTCTGGTGTTTATGAATATTGCCTGGTAAACCTTTGTGATACTTTTGGCGCATGTATCGATGAACCTGTTTGCGATTCGATAATTATCGATTTGGATGCTCCAATATTTTCGATGATATCGCCGTCAGAAGATATATCCAATCAAATGCCGGAGATTTCAGTCCATATCGCAGATTCGATTAGTGGATTAACAGACGATGGCATTTCGATGATGGTTAATGGCGATTCTGTATCGGCGAATTGGAATGGAGAAATTCTTCGCTTCCGTCCCGATTATGAATTTGCTTGTGGCAGCAGAGTCGATGTCTGTATCGAAGCATTTGATAATCCGCATATCTGTGATGCTAATTTCGGCGACACTTGTTGGGTCTTCGATATCACATGCCAGCCTAATATTGTAGCAGAAGATCCGATACTCGACCCCGAAAGTGGCCTTACAGAAGGCGATAGCGTACTATTTAGCGGAAGAGTTTCAAATAGTGATATCGCCGATATTGCCGGCTTCTCGGTTGGCATTTACCTAAATGGCGAGCTTGTATATACTTATGATATACCTGCTATGGCAGCCGATACTTCGGATATTGTCGAATACCTCATCGATGATATAGCAGCAGGAAGCCACCTGTTATGCCTTCGCGCCGATGATGGCAATACAATAGATGAGTCGAATGAATATGATAATGAGATTTGTATAGAATTCACCGTTTCTGATGCGCTTTGCGATGCCCATCCGAATCCATTTACGCCAAATGGTGACGGAATCTACGATATCGCTATATTCGAATATCCGGGAATGGGCGGCTCTTCCAGTAATCAGATAGAGATATATGATGTTCAGAATCGTCTTATCAAAAGCCTCGGCTCCGGACAAAAAACCTGGGACGGCCGCGATGAATCTGGCAAGGCCATGCCGAAGGGAGTCTATATATACCTTGTGCGGGATGGAGATGATGTCAAATGTCATGGAACAATTTATATCGCACGATAGGAGGGATTAGGATGAGACTTTATAAAACAATATTAGGTTTGAATAAGAAATACCGACCCTCAAGCGCATACAACCTAAACAGCCATTGTCTGAACAGCGATTGCTTGCAATCGCGTGTCGAAGACAAAAATAATCCATCAATTGGCAAAACAGCAAAGAGCATTTTATATAATAATTTGGAATTCAAGCTCGAAGATTTGGAAGAAAGCGGCCATCAAACTTCCTCGAAGAGCGAGAACCATTGGCGCGAGAATGAAAATAGCAGTTGGTTATCAATGCTAAGTTTTCGATTTGTTTTTGCTTTAATTCTGATGCTTTTTATATCAAGCTTTGCCTTTGCACAGGTCGATGCCGCTTTGATAGATATCTATCCTGCGCTTTCTTTAGAGAATCCTTCCTATGATTCAAGAGGGCTAAAGTGGTATGCGGATTTCTATCGTCCCTATGCCGGAATCGATGATATGATCTATAGTGGTGGTTTGATCGGTAAATATGGCTTTAGTGCGAAATCTTCAGCATTGCTCGCTATCGATTATTTCAGCTCGGATATGTACTATCGCGCTAGTATCGGTGCTGGTTTTGGTATGAATTTCGGAAAATTTGCCATCGGCGCTACGCCAAGAATAATCCTCGATGGCTTCAATAGCAGGAATTTCCATCGCACTGGTGATGAGACGGTAATTGACCCTTATTTTGCAAATGGCGAGTCTCAGAATGGTTTCACCGCCGATTTTGGGGCAAGCTATACTATGAATTTCGGCCATTTTGGAGTCTATGGGAAGAACCTTCTGCCAGTCGATCTTTCGCCAGAAGTTCCGGAGCGTGATGCAATAGAACCGCTCCTGTCATTAGCATCGAAACATCCCATATACGGTGGTTTTCTCAATCTTGGCATTGCCTATGACCTTGCTGCTCCAGACGGCAAAGAATTGGATTTCTCTTTCGGATATACTCGAAATATCTATAGCATAGTCGGCCTTGCAGCATCATATGATATTTCCCGCTCGCTTCTGGATGCTGGAATTTCGATAGAAATTTTGGATAATCTCGCTCTTGGTTATACTTTCGAATATCCAATGACAAATGTCTCGAAGGTCGCAACATCGCATAGGATTGCGCTTGCTGGTTCAGCATTGCCATATCGCCCGAAACCGAATCTAACGATATCTATTGAATCGCCGGCCAAGAGAGTCGATGCCGGAGAGACTACTGTAATCCTTGCGAAGGTTTCTAACTATGAGCAGCCGCTACCCGGGCCAGCGCGAGTGGTTGTTTTTGCCGGTTCGGAGATTATCGAAGATCAAACCATACAAATCGAGCAGGGAAAAACCGAAAGCATTAGAATTCAGGTAAATCAGCAGGAGCCAACAGACTACTTAGCTGTTGTTGACTATGACGATGAAATTCGCGAAACAAATGAAAATGACAATCGCGATATGCTAAGTATAGGTATCAGGCAGAAGCCGATTTTGTGTAATCTCAAGGTAACACCCAATGAGCTTCATCTGACAAATATCACCTATACCTATCAGGACCATAGCATGGTACCTGTGGTTTTCTTCGATCATGAAAGCTCTCTTCTCGATGATCGCTTCGATTTCCTTATGGATGTCATAGCAGAGAGGATAGAGAACAATCCCGATGTACTTTTGGATATCGCGGGTTATGTTACCGATGAGGAATTCCGCAGTACACTTCCCGACAGGCGCGCTATTGCAGTTTTAGATGCAATTTTGGATAGGATCCCCAAAGAGGAGCACGATGATATCCGTGAGCGCATCGATATCGTGATTCCTGAAGATACTACTGCTCTGGCAGTTCCCAAATATGGCGCATCGGTCGGCGATACGGCTCTGCTTCAGGCCGAGAACAGACGGGCCGAAATTTTCGCTGACATCAAGCTTGATATGCGTAAAGATGTCTCCTATGGCGAGAACCCGAAATATGATTATCGAATTATGAAAGATATGATGCGCCGAAATCCCGATTTGGTAATCGTAATAGCTGCCAACAATAAAGAAGGCAATATGGAACTCGCAATGGATGAGGCATTCCGCCTGAAAAGGCAACTCGTATCGGAACTGGGCGAGGATATGCAGCATCGCGTCTATCCATCAGTTGCCAGGATGACTGGTGATGCTAATGAAAGCGAAATTTTCCTATCGCCAGAAGGCATTTTATATCAACCTTATGTATTTGCCGGCTCTCGCGAAACCGACCCGGATACGATACCAAAAGCCCGGATTATGTTAACTTATGAAGGCACGGTACTCGGCTGGTCTATCGAGGCAATCGAAGAAGAGACGGGAGAGTATCTTGGCGAAGTCGCAAAAGGCCAGGGCGCACCGCCCAAATCCATCAGATGGGACTTTAGCTCGGACAGGGGCGAACTTCTACCAATCGGACGGGCTGTTAGGCTCAGGATGATTATGCGTGGTACAAATGGATCTGTCGATACATGTGAGAATGAAAAGCCTATTGAGACCATAATTAAAGAAAAGGAGATTTTCGACCAGAAGATGCTTCTTGTTCAGTTTGAATTTGACCGTCCGGCTGCACAATCGAGGTATCTCGAAGACCGTCTCGAAGTGGTAGCGCAGAATATCGTTGAACAGATCAAGCAATCGAAGCGGACGCGTATCGAGATAGAGGGACATACCGATATTATCGGCAAAACCGGCCGTAATCAGCAGCTTTCCTATGAACGTGCGCAAGCTGTCGAAAGGCTCCTTCGAAATATAATAGCCAATATCGTAGAACTCCCATCGGATGGTAAACGTGACAGGGCATTGGACAAGTGGCTTGATAGACACAATGCCGAGATTGAAGCAATAGGCTATGGCGAAGAAAAACCGTTGGATGTCGAAGTCTATCGCCAGGGTTCTATGAAGAAGCTAATGATCGGGGATAATTCCCTACCAGAAGGCAGGAGAATAAATCGAAGTGTTATGGTCAAGGTTTGGGGCGAGCGGTAGTTTTAGCAGACATTGTGTATGTTTATGTAATGTCAATGCTTTTGACATAGCGGCTTACTGAACAAAAAGTGGTTGCTAAAATCGGGGTTAAGACCCTATATTATAAGATATTAACTTTTTTTTTTATGATAGGAAATAAAAATGCATAAAAAAACGCTGCCCAAAATGCAATTCTTATCACACAAAAAAACGGAAAACGCAAG
>JBKHBT010000080.1:0-15368 GCA_046542255.1 Candidatus Zixiibacteriota bacterium
TTCTATGGAAAGATGGCATAGCGCATTTAACCATTTTCCAGAATTCAATACTCAGCCCATAAGATGGAATAAAGCAGGTGATATGGACTTCGAGATTGCATTTATCCCCAGATACAAATTATCTATCGATGGAATGGAAGTCTCGAATATGGCCCTGAAATCAACTTATCATCTCGATGCTTCAGAGGGCTTATCATATTGGCAATATGTCCTATCCAATCAGCTTAGCCAGCAATTTAGCATGGAAAGGGATATGCTTCCCGTAAATTTAGAAAAAAGTATCGACTCGTCCAAAACCAGTATCGATACGCTTATAAAAAGAAGATCCGGAGAAGAGCTTCCCGATTTATCGATAGAGATTCAAAGCCACGAAGATAGTTCCATTGTGGAAAACAGGATTGTGCAAATTAGCGGCGAGATATTGAATTATGAAGGTTCAATTATCGATATCGAAAATGGCACAATCAAGGCAAAAGCCTATGTCGATGCACTGTCAGGAGAATTCTATGGCGATATATTCCTTCAGAAAGGGATGAATGAAATCATCGTTTCGGCATCACAATTCGGCGAATATCGATCCGATACTATATATATCATGGGAGACTTCGATGATGATAGCTTGCAGATTTTACTTTTTTGGCAGGTGCCATCATGTGATTTAGACCTATATATTTCCGAACCCGATGGCCAGATTGTCCACAAAGGCCATACTGAAAGCACAAATGGCGGTGTTTTATTCAGCGAAGATTCCAATGGTTTTGGCCCTGAAAGCTATATCATTTCAGAAAGCCCAATTTCCGGTGATTATAGTATCGATATACATTTCAATGATGCTAATGGATGGGCAAATACCGTTGAATATGTGGCCTATATCCTTAAAAATGGCGAAATCTATAATCAGTACGATGGCTACTTTACCGTAGGTTCAGACAATTCAGAAAAAAGCGGTGCGGATTTTATCGATTCTGGCGATAATAGCTGGGAACATATAGGCACAATTTCTATACCGTGAATGAACCTGTTTTATTTTAGAAAAATAATTTTTACAAATTCAGTAGTGTCTCGAAGAAAAATAAAAAAGCCTATAAATTGATGCGGACAATACATATGTTTACGCATTGTAATACTTTTCAGGCTAAAACATCAGTAAAGCCTTTTGCTATATATATTAAGTATTATATATATGTTATATGTATGGCTTTAAAAGAGTACTTAGCGATAGCAGAATCCCTTTGTGACAAAGAAGGCACTGTTAAAGCTAAGCTCTATTTGCGGCCGCAACAATGCTTATATTTCTTACCGCTGCCGCATGGGCAAGGGTCATTTCGCCCGACTTTTGGGCCTTCTTTTTTGATGGGTGCGGTTTTCTTTTGTGGCGCGCCTCTTCCAGCTGATTGCGGCGATGGCTTTTCGGCTCTTATCGATGCCGCTGCCATCTGCTTCTCATCGAATGATTGAACAGATTCGTGCCTGGTCTTAAGATTTGTTGTGTCCATCATGTTTTCAGGTATCCTGACCTGTGTGTGGAAAAAGCGGACTAATGTATCCTTGGTGATTTCATCCAGCATCTCGACAAAGGCATCGAAACCTTCTTTCTTGTATTCGATCAAAGGGTCTTTCTGGGCATACGAGCGAAGGTTGATTCCCTCTTTGAGTGTGTCCATAGCATGAAGATGCTCTTTCCATTTATTATCGATAGTGGTAAGCATCGCCCAGCGCATTAGGTCCCTTGTGATGATTTCGCCAAGGATATCGCTCTTTAGTTTGAATGCGCTCCATCCGCGCTCCAAAAGCGTCTGGTGAAGGTCGGTATCTTCAGATTCATTCAGATCGAGCTGAAGCAGGAAAACGCGAGAAAATTCGGCCTTCATGGCATCCCAATCCCAGGTGTCTGGAGGAGATTTTAGGTCAGTGTGGATTTCTATCAGGCTTTCGACAAAATCTTCGACATATTCGCGGTATTTGGGTATGAGATTTTCGCTATCGAGAATCTCATTTCTCTTGGAATATATCACTGTCCTTTGCTGATTCATGACATCATCGTATTCGAGAAGATGCTTTCTGATGGCGAAGTTCTGTGCTTCGACACGCTTCTGCGCTCTTTCAATCGAAGATGAAACCATCGGATGTGTCATTGGTTCATTTTTGGGTGTGCCTACTTTTTCCATTACAGAAGCTATTCTGTCACCACCTGCATGGAGCCTCATGAGGTCGTCTTCGAGTGATACGAAGAATCTCGAAGAACCCGGGTCGCCCTGTCTTCCAGCCCTTCCACGAAGCTGATTATCGATACGGCGTGATTCATGTCTTTCCGAGCCGATAATATAAAGTCCGCCAGCCTCGACAACGCCCTCGCCAAGCTTAATATCCGTACCACGTCCCGCCATATTCGTAGCGATAGTAACTGCGCCTCCGCGTCCGGCATCAGCGACAATTTCGGCCTCTTTTTCATGCTGTTTGGCATTTAGCACGGCATGTGAAATTCCGCGCCGCTTCAGCATTCTCGATAATGTCTCCGAAACATCCACCGAAGTCGTACCAACCAGTATCGGCCTATGATTAGCGTGTGCGCGCTCGATTTCATCCAGGATAGCATTGTATTTCTCGCGGCGAGTCATATACACGACATCCTCGTGATCCTTGCGAATGACAGGTTTATTTGTGGGTATCTCGATTACATCCAGTTTATAGATCTCATAGAATTCTTCTGATTCTGTTATGGCAGTACCAGTCATGCCAGAAAGCTTGTGATATAGCCGGAAAAAGTTCTGAATTGTGATAGTTGCAAAAGTCTGTGTTTCGCGCTCTACTTTGACATTTTCTTTGGCTTCGAGCGCCATATGCAGGCCATCCGAGAATCGCCTTCCCGGCATAAGCCTGCCAGTGAACTCATCGACGATAACAACTTTGCCGCCTGTTACGACATATTCATTATCCTTTTCGAATAATGCATATGCCTTAAGAAGCTGATTTATCGCATGGATATCCTCGGAGCGTTCGGCATATTCGGTATATAGCTTCTGCTTCTTTTTGGCCTTTTCTTCTTCGGATAAATCCGGGTCTCTATCGATTTTGTCGAGTTCATATCCCAGCTCGGGAAGCACAAATGTCTCTGGATTGTCGGGAGCGATTTCTTCCAGGCCCATGTCCTGAAGATTCAGCGAACCGCCTTTTTCGTCTTTTGCAAAATACAGGCGGTCATCGATTTCATGCATTCTCTTATCGCGCATCATATTGGCTTCGGCTGTATTTATAAGCTTTTGTATGCCGGGTTCTTTGGTGAGTTTCATAAATTGCTTATTCTTGGGAGTCGATCTCTGTACCATAAGCAGTTTTATCGATGCCTCTTCTTCTCTGTCATTTTCGAGGTCTTCCTTGGCTTCGCGAAGCAGCCTATTGGAAAGCGCCGCCTGTTTTCGAACCAAATCCGAGACATGCGATACCCATTGGCGATATTTCTCATGGATCTTGCTTTCGACCGGGCCGGAAATGATTAGCGGAGTCCTGGCCTCATCGATAAGCACAGAATCGACCTCATCGATGATACAATAATAATAATCCCGCTGGACGCGGTCTTCTGCCTTGGTTGACATATTATCGCGAAGATAGTCGAAGCCGAATTGATTATTTGTGCCATATGTAATATCGCGATGGTATTGCTCGCGCCTCTCTTTAGAATGAGGATTGATAGAATCATCTATACAACCAACAGAAAGGCCTAAAAATTCATATATCTGTCCGTTCCATTGGGCATCACGGCGGGCGAGGTAATCATTCACGGTAACAAGATGTGCGCCTTTGCCCACCAGGGCATTCAAATAAAGGGGCATAGTTGAAACCAGGGTCTTACCTTCACCAGTTTTCATCTCGGCGATATTTCCATGGTGAAGCACAATAGCGCCAAGAAGCTGGACATCATAAGGAACCATATCCCAAACGGATTTATGGCCGGTTAGTGTAAATTCCTGTCCGACCAATCTTCGGCAAGTATCTTTAACCACGGCAAATGCTTCGACCATGATATCATCGAGCGCATCCTGTTCGAGAGCGTATTCTTCTTCGCCAAGTTCATCCAATCTATTTAGATAAGCTGTATATTGTTCCGGGTCTTCGATTGTCTTTAGTTCTTCTTCCAGCTCGCGGATCTGCGATCTTGCTGGCTCGGCTTTTTCATTGATATATTCTTTGAATTCATTGGTTTTATTTTTAAGCTCGTCATCTGTGAGCGTTTTTTCGAATTCTTCGGCCTTTTTATTAATCTCTTCTACAATTGGCCAGAGCTTCTTACATGCTCTTTCTGATGATGTTCCAAATACTTTCTCTAATAGTTTTCCTAACATTTATATTATCACCTCTATATGATATCGAAATTTGACATTTTAGATTGGAAAATAATTAAGCCCTGGATCATTCTATTTCTTTTTTGAAATCTATTCCGATTCCGTATCTTCCATTAGTCCAAACGCTATTTTGGCTGCCTTTCCCTGTATATGAGTCTTCGCCGGCCATATCGACAAATAGTCCGATGCTTCCGAATTCTCTTCGCCAATTGCCATACCCCTGGATATTATAGTTTTTCCTGGCTATGTAACTGTCATTGCCGCCTTCTTCGATAAAAATACCAATTCCATTGGCATTTCCAGCGCCCTGCGAAAGATCCCAAATAATATAATTATCGTCATCGTTGCCGAAATTGCATAATGCTCCGACAGCAAGGTCATGGCCGCAGCCCTGTGATACGCTATGTGCTGTAAAGTTGTCATTTCCATCCGTGTCCATTAGTGCGGCTGCACTGATATGTGTTGCCGAGCCCTGGGCATATTGATATGCGGTATAAGTATCATTGCCGGCTTTGTCATAGAGAATACCGAGTGCATACCAATATGATGAACCCTGTCCAAATATATCCGAAACATAAGTGTCATTGCCTTCAGCATCTGCCAGAATGCCAATTCCACCGGAATAGGCCGGCCTATGGCCATAACCAAAACCTTGCGAGAGGGTTAGGTAATGATCCGAGTATCTCAATTTGTCCACCGTACTTCCGCTGGCTATGTATTGGTCATTGCCGCTTTTGTCCAAAAGAGCGCCAAAGCCTTTAACGTATCCGAAGCCCTGTGAATACATCCTTGCCAAATAGCAATCATTTCCGTTTTCATCGCGTAATATTCCTGTTCCCAAAAAACCAGCGCCGGAGTTTACAATTTCTCCTTCATATTGGTCATCGCCATCGATATCCCAGAGCAGGCCAAAACCGAAAACACCACAGCCATTTGAAAATTCGGGTGCTTTGTAAAAATCATTCCCCTCATGGTCGATAAGAATACCAACGCCATGATGTGCAGCTCCAAAAGCAAAGCTCTTATCCGAAATATAAATATCATTTCCAGCGACATCGATAGCTATCGAGAAACCACCCTCGATTCCTGTTCCGCCTGCTGTTCCGTAGTATCTATCATCGCCGCCGAGATCGACTATAAAAGCGAAATCGCCATGATAAAATGTCTGCCCCGGGCCGCCTATTGCAAATGCGCCAAATTCGGTTTCTGTATAATACAAAACATCGCCAGTAATCATGGAATCGGGTGCAAATAGGAATTTGTGCCCATCGATATTCGAGCCGATTTCGATAGCGGTATTGTATGTCCTGAGAGCAGCGCTAAGTACGAGGCTTCCCATATATGCCATCTCTTCATCATCGATTGTCGCTGCCATGGCGAAGAACCTTTCATCCATTTTCTCGCGAACAAGCTCTGCCAAAAAGCTGGACTCCAGAGTTGCTTCGTCTATTTCATTATCGAGTTTTCTTGCGCCGGATTTAAGATAATTGACTGATTCCTGGTATAGAGTATCGAGCTGAAAAGTATCGACATCGGCAAAGGCACTGCGGTAGTTCTCTGCTGCTTGTTGATAGACCAGATATACAAGATCCATATCATTTCGCAAAGATGGTGGGATTTCACGAACATCGCTCCATGGATTGCCACCCTCCGGCTTCTGGAAAACAGGCTCGGATGGTTCGATTCCCAGGTAACTTATCATTATATTGAAGTCTTCGAGAGGGTTTTCGGTAGCGAGAAACCTATCGCCTTCATTTTCTGCAATTTTATATATAGAAATTGGATCTGCCAATAAAGAATCGACAATACGCAAACGGAAGCTATCGAGTTTTAATAAGCTTTGAATAGAGACATCATTACGGGTCATCTTGATCCCTGCCAGTACCTCATCGATTGCTGAATCCATCTCGGGCCTCTCTTCTCCGAGAAGCGCTAAACTTAATATGACTAATAATATAACTTTTAACTTATCCATATCTCTTTAAAATATACATATCTGGCTATTTTTGCAAATTCTAATTTTCTATTTTCCATAATTAAACCGCCTTTTCAAATTTTCTAGCTCTTGAAACGATTATGATACCATACCCATTGCTCTGGATCTTTTAGAATTAGTTTTTCTAATGCACTGTTCATCTTTAATAGGCCGTCTGATATGTCCTTTTGCTTATCTTTTGATTTTTCGACTGTAAATTCTTCGAGGCATAATAGCTCTATTTCTTTGTATCCTTTACTATAAATCGCCATCGGCAGAATTGGAAGGCCGGTTGCTCTTGCGAGAGTTACCGGTCCGGTCGGCGTTCTGGCCTCGATGCCGAAAAATTCGGCCTTTTGGTTTGCAACTGTTTTGGTATTGACATCTGGCAGGATACCGAGTGCATATCCCTTCTTCAGAAGCCTGATTAATTTTATTGGTGAATCATCCGATTTGACATTTACCGTGCCGAATCGTTCTCTTTCTTTTACCAAATATCTATCGAGCCGCCTGTCAAAAAGCCTTTTTCCGATGACAGAAATTTTATATCCTTTGTCTGCAAGATAGGCAGGGATAAGCTCGAATGGGCCGATATGGCCGGTAACGACAATAATTCCATCGCCCTTTTCATAGAGCCTATCGAAACGTTCTTTGCATTTGAAATCGATGTTAAGGCCGGGCAAATCTTTGGAAATTCTCATGATAATCGATATATTCTCGCCGCTTTTTTGGAAGCATTTGTGATACATATCATCCGGCAAATTAAAACCGTTAGCTTTTACAATCTCTATATTCTTCAATGCCCGCCTTCGGTCTTTTGTATCGAAACGGCTATAGAGGCTGCTAAGTTTTTTCATGATAACCGCCGACCATTTAGCTGGCATAATTCTTATTAGACTTATGAAAATCCAGAATAGAATAAATGCAAAAAAATGTTTAATAGGCCGGATATGTTTTTTATAGAACCGGGATCTGGCCAAAATATCCCCTTTTCGATATGGAAATTACCTTAGCTTCATCTCGAGCACAAGTTCATCACGGATTGGTATATTATTGTAGCCGATTTCGGGGATTTGGGGTTTCATCTGGCGATATTTTTCTACTATTCCAGGATATAATTCTGTCAGATGAAAGCCTTGAATCTGAAAATAACCGATTGCTCGGCAATTGTCATTTGTTGTGATGAGCCAGAGCCTTCTCATGCCATTGCCGATTGTTATTTCTTTTACTTTATCGATAAGCTTTTTGCCTATACCCATACCATCGCGCAGGCTATCAACCGATTTGATTTCGCAACCATTTGGGCTGAACCTGTATGTTATTAGCCCCATTCTAATGCCATTAACAATTGCGATAAATGCTGGAAGCTTCGAAGCATCGTGCATTCTTTCCCTGGACACTATCTTGACATCGCCCCATCTGGCCTTCAGAATACCCTCTATCCAATCCTGGTCGCTTTGTTGCTTTTCACGAATTTCTATCTTCATTTTCTCTCCTTCATGTTATATCAATAGTATAAAGGTAAAAAAAATCTTGCGAAATGGAAACAATTTATACAATGATTTCTAATTTTGTTTTTTGGGATATTTTTTGATGATTTGTATTATTTCGCGAACGAATGCGCATTCGCATTCTACCGGACATCTATCGAGATTTTCTTGATAGAGGCAATATTTCGGGCATTCATCGGAGTCTGTTTTTGGATTTTCGAATATTTCGCCATCATAGAGATCAGTAAAATTCTCAACCTTAATAGCCAAAGTCTCACCGCAGGAATGGTTAAATAGAAAAAAGCCAGCCTCGAGTTCAAAGAAATTCACCTGATAACCCAAAAGTGTAATATCTACATCAGATAGAAAACTTTCTCGATTATGCCATTTTGTATCACAAACTTTGCAAATATATTCGGGCTTCATTTGCTTTCCTTCCATCGAAGTAGAATATACAAAACATTTCATAATTAGCAAATCTTTGTCGAATCTAAAAAAAAATATATTTACACTTAGTTGAAATACGTATAAATTAATGAATATGGAAACTATGAAAAATTTAGAAATGGTATTAAAAAGATTTGCTTTTATATTCATTTTGATTTTAGCAGTCAGCTCTTTGGGGCAGGAAATCAGCAAAGATTATAATTCTCTTTTGGAAAAATCCTATAATCGAATCGATATGGCATTTTATTTGCTCGATTCAGGTGAATTATCGATGGCCAGGAGCGAATTTGAAACAGCCTATAATGACCTTTCCGATATTAAAGAAGGTACAGTCGAATATGAAAAATATATCCATGCAAGATATCTTAGGGCTATCAGTATATTCTACTTTGCATCTCTCAAAAAGGATCTCGACAGATTAGAAAAATCATCCCATGAGCTATACCAGGCGATGCAGCTTCTAAAGTCAGCAAAAATGAAGAAGGATGCCTATCTATATTGCAGGTTACTTCATGCCATAATAGACTATAAAAAAAGCTATCTGGCCGAAACCTTAGCTCAACAAAAGTCCTATAAAATCGATGCAATAGAAAGATTTAAATCTATCATCGATAGTAAGTTAATAAAATCCAATCCGGAAGCCTATCATGATTTGATTATTCTTTGCTATAACCTAATCGGAAGCGCCCATAGCAGTTATGCTGCAAAAAGTATTATCGAGCTTAGTAATTTCAGGCAACTGGAAAGATCCCTTGGCGAGGCGATAATTAGTTTTCAGGATTCCGAGAAATTGGGCGATACCATAGGGCAAATGCTTCTTCAGGCGGAAGCCAATCATTATTATGCGCTATTTTATATGAGCATCCCCAAAAGCAATTGGAAAGATTATGGTGTCTCTGTATTTGGACGTGCAGAAGCGATTGCATATAAAATCGAGTTCTCGGACACCTTGCTTAATAGAGTGCTTTCCAATCAAAAAATATCAAAAGAAATCGAATCTTCGGCCATCGAGCTGAAAAATCGTAATTGCCTTATCGAGCATTATATTGGAATAAAGCGACATTGCTTTGAAAACGAATATGCTGATGGTAGCAATTTCTGGGAGATAGGCCATACCAAATTACTGGGATACTTCCACCAGCAATATGGCGATACTCTCGCAAGAAGAAGCCTCTATGATTTCCCTGTCGATAATCCAGAAGCTGAATTTTGGCTGGGATATATCGACATTGTCGAAGGCAATTATCGAAGAGCTATCGGCTATTTCGAGCAATGCACATTGAAAATCGAAACCTCCGATAAGCTATCCGATAGGCTTTTGCGCTCTTTGGCCATGTTCTACATTGCAGAATCCAAATTCCATACCGGCTTTACATATTCAGATACTAATATGATCGATGATGCCGAAGATATTTATTCATATTTGGAAAATCAGGAAAATCCATATATCGGCTATCTGGACGAAAATAGTGCAAAGTGGGTCGAAATCAGGCTTCTTATTATAGATATCAATCGAAAATATGGCAATATTTCGCAGGATGAAATCGGTTTCCTATTCGATCATATCGGAATTGGTTCAAATTGGAGATATAAATTGCGAATCGGTAAATTCTTTGCGAGTCATTCTTTGCGTTATGCACTCCTGGATATCGAACGCGGCCGATTTTATATGGAAATTGCCGAGAATCTTTTTGTCGATATTATAGAAAACTCGCAGGATGATCAAATGATTAATGAAGCATTTTTTCTGTCCGGCGTTTTCAGAATCATTTCCTATACCTATTATGATAAGGCCAGTGATGAAGATCTCGAGATTGCCCGTGAATATCTCGAAAATACTACCGGAAAATTAGAAGACGAAGCACAACTTATCGAATCGATTACATATCTCATAGAAGGCGATACATTAGAAGCGGTCAAAATTATAGACAACCAAATCCAGAAAAACAATATGCGCGCAATGTTTATAAAATCCTTTCTTATCGATGATTGCATAAAAAGGGCAGAAATGCTGGAAACAATCGCCATCTCTGTCAAAGGCCGTGATAATCTTTTCTATCGCGAGGTCAAAGAGCAGCTAGATTCTCTGGAGTGCCGGGACAATGTCACTCAACAGGTGCCGCTTATCTATGAACCTATGGAAAACACATTGAAAATCGAGGATATCATCAATATTTCTTTGACATCGAACTGGCGAGAATTCGATAGTCAATTAAAAGAAACCGGACTGGACATTTTCGGCCGATTATTTTCTATCAAAAAACCGCTTTATTATTTCGATATTGCAGATTATCCCAGGCCACCAATAGAATTAGAATAAAAAAAAGGGATATGCCGGAGCACATCCCCTTCTCTTCTCATCTTCTAAAACGATTTAGAAATCTGCGAATTCATTTTCATCCAGAGGAATCACTTTTTCTGGATTAGATGTATCCTTTCGCTGGGCAATTCCGCTTCCTGCGGCTTTTTTATAGGCCATTGGGCTGGCTTGTTGCGGTGCGGCCATAATCTTCGTTAGCGTGAACCCATTTGTTAGTTCGGCAAGCAATTTCGCCTGATTATTAAGCTGCTGGGCTGCGGAGGCTGACTCTTCGGAATTAGCACTATTTTGCTGTGTTACCTTGTTCATTTGTGCTACTGCAATATTGACCTGTTCGATACCATTGCTTTGTTCTTTGGATGCTGCGGTTATCTCTCGAATCAAGTCATTTACTTTTGTCGCGCCGGTTACGATGGTTCCTAGTATCTCGGCGACTTCTTCGCTAATTTCAACGCCACTGTCGGAATTATTCTGCGCCTCTTCGATGAGGGCTTCTGTGTTTTTGGCAGCTTCTGCAGAACGTTGTGCGAGATTGCGGACTTCTTCAGCAACAACTGCAAATCCCTTACCAGCATCGCCGGCTCTTGCTGCTTCAACGGCTGCATTTAGTGCCAGCAGGTTGGTCTGGAAGGCAATATCATTGATTGTCTTGATTATCTTGGCTGTGCTATCGGATGATTCTTTGATATTATTGATAGCCTTGGACATCTTATCCATTGCCTTATTACCATCGGTTGCTGCACTGGAAGCATCTTCTGATAGCGAATTGGCCTGTACGGCATTCTCGGAATTCTGTTTGGTCATCGAGGACATCTCTTCGAGTGAGCTGGACACCTCTTCGAGTGAACTTGCCTGTTCATTGGCACCTTCAGCTAGTGACTGGCTTCCGCTTGCGATCTGTGCGCTGGCGCTTGTGAGCTGCTCGACTGCCTGAGCCACCTTGACAAGAGCATTATCCAGATTGCCGACTGCATCGTTTATATTGTCCTTGAGTTCTTTTAGTTTGCCTTTGTAATTACCTTTGACGCGTTTGGATAGGTCGCGGTTGGCGGCTGCTTTTAGGACTTCTGCTGCTTCATTAATTGGTAATAGTATTGCATCGAGCATTTCATTTATGCCCTTTAAGAGTTTTTTCTGTTCGCCGTCATGGTCGCCGATTTCTGCTCTTTCATCGAGGTCGCCATCTAGTGAAGCTTCGATGAGCCTCTGGACTTCTGCGACAGCTCGCTTATTCTTATCGAGTGTTTGCTCGATTTCATCCTGCGATGATTTGATATTATCGCGCATATCGATCATTGCCTGGCTGAGTTTATCGTCATTGCTCTTTTTCGCAATCTTGACGGTAAGGTCATTCTGTCCGATCCTGTCGGCGATTTCAACCATCTCACGGAAATAGCCGATCATATCGATCATTGCTATAGAGAGCTGATCTTTATCACTTTGTTTTTTCACTTTTACATCGGTATTGCCAATACTAAGGCCCTGTGCGACATCGGATAGTTTTTCTTGATACTCTACCATATCGGAGACAGCGCGGCCAATATCGCCGACTTCATCCTTATTTTGCGATATATCGACAAGGTCGGATTTATTCAGGCCCTCCAGGTTGATATCGCCGATGGCCAGTTTCTTTGTTGCATTTGTGATAAATGTTAATGGCCTGACTATTTCATTAGATATTTTCAGCGACAATACAATTCCGACCAGAATACTGAATCCAGCAACTATCATGATAATTGCCAGTGCGCGGTTATTTGCTTTCACCAGCTCTGGGCCGAGTTTATCCTGTCTCTCGGTATATCCTGCGCGAACTCCATCCATATCCTCGGCGATTTCCGGCCCAATGACATCCAATGAATTCGTGACGACATCATTCATCTCTATTTCGGCAGACATCGTGCCTTTTCTGGAAAGGTCGACAACCTTATCGAAATCTTCCATATATTTATCGATCTTATTGCGAACTTCTTGCATCACGCGTTTTTCTTCAGCAATCTCGATGTTTGCAATTGCTTCATCGATCAAAGCAGTAGCTTTTTTATAATAATCCTTGCATTCATCGATATCCTTTTGGCTTCCGGTGATAAGAAAGTCCTTTGCATTCATTCTTACCATAAGCGTTCTTGCCTGAGCTTCTGCTACGGTATTGGAATTTCTGGCGATATAGCGATATTCGCCGAGGCCGGAATTTGCGCCGTTTAATGTGAAATAGGAAACAACCGAAATTGCCACCAGCAATGTAAGAAGAGCTATAAAACCAGTCATGATCTTGGTTTTTGTCTTCATATTGCGCATACTGAACATCATTCCTCCTGGTGATAAGTTATTTTGTTTTATTTACTTTTAACCTAAAATTTATACTGCTGCCTTATAATTGAAACCAGCCAGTACACTGTCGATATTTAGTAGAATTTTGATAGAATTTTTTGTTTTAGCAATTCCCCTGATATCTTCGGATTTCACCGACTCTCCCATAGCCGGTGAATCATCGATATCTTCTTCGCTTATATCGAGTACTTCGGAAACGCTATCTACAAGTAAACCTACATCGACATTGCCTCCCTCGCTTCTGGCTTCGACTACGATTATTACTGTTTCATAGCTTGTTTCGACTTTTGACATACCAAACCTGGCTCTCAAATCGACTATAGGAATAAGCTCGCCCCTAAGATCGATGACACCTTTGACATAATGCGGCGACTTTGGCACCGGAGTTATATCCATAAGTTCGATGATTGTCCTGACTTTGAGTATCTCAAGGCCGTATTCCTCTTCTGCCAGGCGAAAGGTTAGGTATTTGCCAGCTCTTCCAAAATCTTGATTATCGATTTGTAGAACTTGACTCCTTTTATTTTGCATATGCACCTCCTCTATAATAAAATGTCCCTATATATTTCGGCAATTTACATTTGAAATTTAAATATTTGTATAAATAATTTAGTTTAAAAATCTATCGAGTGTTGACATCGATAACCGTGATTGTAATAAAATTGGGTACTGGCGGCTCGCGAGCCGCTCTCAATCAGCCGTACCTTCGATTACCAAATATTTGTTGCATTGCCTTTTTCGTTTCGATATATTCAGAGATATTTGAAGCGAAAGGAAACCATGATCAAAGCATATCTCAAGGAAATTGCAAATACAACATCCCGCGGCGATGCTCGCGAGGAAAGCTATTATGAACATTTGTCCGAGCTTTTATACGACTATGCCGAAGAGAACCACCAAAAGAAAGTCCATGTAACAACTTTGCCGAAGAAGACCGAAGCCGGCAATCCTGATTTCAGGATTTGGGATGGTAGGCAGCATATTATGGGCTATATAGAAGCAAAAAAGCCCGGCGAGAACCTTGACCATATCGAAGGGGCATCCTGTTTATAGATAGATATGAACTAAAGTGCTTAAGAAAGGTTGATAATGAAAAATACAAATAAAAGATCTACATTTTTAGAAATTATAACAAATTTCTTCGCCTTCACTTCTATGTTAATCTCCACGGTGTTTGTGGTTGTTCTATTTGTACTTATCGGTTATGTAATCTTTGTAGCAATAAAATATCTAATTGAGAAGCCTGAAATGATGCTCAGTGATTTAACAATTCCTTTTTTAATTTTGTTAATAGGTGGTTATTTATCTGCGAGACAAGCATTAAAGACTTATAAAAAACAAAAGTTATGGGAAAAAAAGGGTGAATTCTATAAAAAGTATGTCGAGTATCTTTATTATATACAAAGTACTCAAATTTCTGGTCAAGAAATTTCATTCAAAAATAAAAAAATGTTAGATAAAACCTTAAAAATAAGAAGTGAGATATGTCTATGGGGCAATGAAGAGTTTTTGCGTATTCAGGAGGCTATGACGAAAGTTAGTATTTCTGAGATAAAAAAACCACTTAGAGAGCAATTGATGGTGTATCTGTCATATATCAGACCTATTAAGGTGCTACGTAGTGAAATCGGTCATAAAGATAGCAAAGTAAATAATAGTTTGCTCCTGAATTTATTTGTAACTGATGCAGAAAAGCAAAAACCTATTGTTGATGATCCGAATTATGAAAGAAGCATGGTAAGTGAGTTAAAGAAAATTGGTATTATTCTGAAAAGATGATTATATTCATATACTTTCTTTATTATGGTATAAGGTGATATTAAATTTAGTCTAATTGAAGTCTAATCAAAATAATAGATATTATTTAAAAGTACATATGGGAGGTTTAATGCAAAAATCTCATGAAAAAAAATTAAAAAAGCTTTTATCAAATTTAGACGAATTTGGTAATTTGAAAAGTAGAGAAAGTACAACTATCGAATTCAAGGAAAAATTTAATATGGGAAGCTGTACCGATTATGGTAAAACACTTGCTTCTTTCGCCAATCATCGTGGTGGCTATATTATCTTTGGAGTATCTGATAGCCCTCGAAAGATTAAAGGTATAAATTATGATAAGTTTAATGAATTAAAGCAAGAAAAAATTACTCAACATTTAAATAAGGCATTTTCTCCATCACTTGATTGGGATATGGGACTTATATCACTAAATAGTAAGCATTTTGGTTATATTTTCGTTGATGAGACCGCAAGGAAACCAGTTGTTTGTAAAATTAATGGAAACTCAATTAAAGATGGTGATATCTATTATAGATATAGAGGTCAAACAAAAGTTATCGCATTTCCTGAGTTAAGCAAAATCTTAGAAGAATCAAGAGAAAAGGAAAGAAATCTATGGAGAAAGCATATTGAAAATATTGCTCAAATCGGACCGCAGAATATTGCATTGGTTGATTTACTATCGGGTG
>JBKHBT010000168.1:0-2748 GCA_046542255.1 Candidatus Zixiibacteriota bacterium
ATGCTGCCAATTCCGAAGAATCAGCATCGGCCGCCGAAGAACTAAATAGCCAGTCTGAAGAGCTATCTGCAATGGTCAAAGAGTTCAAACTCTCGCAAATGGCGCAAGCTTCGGCTACAAATATCAGGCAATATAAGAAAGCTGCATCCTCTGGAATAGTCGAGCAGCCGACATTACAGAAGCAAAGAAATCCCGAAAAAGTCATCCCATTAGATGATAATGATGATTTCGGTGATTTCTAGAAAATGTTATAAATAGAAACTTCGACACGCGCTTTCTTCGAAATCGCTGCTCAGCCAACCGCCAGATATGCTTTTGGGTTGGCTGAGCAGGCGAATTTATTGCACATGATATAATCATGACGTGTCGAAGTCAAATTAGTAATTAGGGGAGGCTTCTTTGCGCCGTCTTTTTTTATTATCTAATTTTAAGTCCTTGTTTAATATCATCTTCATCGATCGAAGCCAGCATATCCAGAAATGCAATATAGAAACTTCCCGGAAGTATGCTTTTTCTAACAGCCATATCACCAGCAAGGCCGTAGATTCCAAATGCCGAAGCTACTGCCTTAAGCCTGTTTACTTCTGATACGCCACAAAATGCGCCCACAACGCTGGAAAGGCCGCATCCAAGCCCGGTTACCTTTGTCATAATGGGATGGCCGTTTTCTACTATATAATCAGTTTTCCCATCTGTGATGAAATCCCTTTCGCCGGAGATTGCAACGATAATTTGCTTTGCTTTTGCAAAGTCTCTTGCAGCTTCATGGATGTCTTTTGAAAGTGAAATAGATGACTCGACACCTTTGGTTTTCACGCCACTTTGCATAACTGCCATAATCTCGGATGCATTCCCACGAAGTACATCGATTTTTAATTCTTTTAGAATCCTTTTCACCGTATCAGTACGATATCGGGTTGCGCCCGCGCCAACAGGATCGAGAATGACCGGGATGCCCTTTTTATTAGCAGCCTCTGCAGCAATGAGCATAGAATCGACCCAGCTTGCCTGCAATGTCCCGATATTTAGGACCAGTGCGCTTGCGATACTTGCCATATCCGCCACCTCATCGGCAGAATGTGCCATAACAGGCGATGCTCCAAGTGCGAGCAGAATATTCGCCGTGCTTCCCATTACTACAAAATTGGTGATATTGTGCACAAGCGGTGCATTTTCACGCAATATTCCTAATTGATTATTTGCAAAGTCTTTCATGGCTTTCCTTTCGGTATTCGATGTTTTTTCGGCCTATGTGAATAATTAGAAATCGAATAAAAAATCAGCGCAGTCCAAATAAGTGCAAATGAAATTAGATGATGAATCGTAAATGCCTCTTTGAAAAGAATCGTCCCGGATAGAAGCTGGAAAGTCGGCGCAAGATATTGAAGAAATCCGAGGGTAGATAGCTTGATTCGCCTGGCTCCAAAAGTAAACAAAAGAAGCGGCACAGCAGTCATTGCGCCAGCACCGAAGAGAAATATGCTGGTGAATAAACCATCATTAACAAAAGCCGCCGTGCCATTAGATTGCAAAGTGGCGAGATAGGTAAATCCAAAGAGCGATAGGATAGTAGTCTCGATGAATAAGCCTTCCATAGAGCCAGCACGAGCGATTTTCCGAAGAAGGCCATATGTGCCGAAATTAAGAGCAAGTCCGATAGCGACCCAGGGGAATCTACCTAAACGAAATGTCATATACGCAACACCGATTATGGCTATTATGAATGCGATTTTCTCCAATCTGCGAAGTTTTTCCTTTAGGAACAGGACACCGAAAAGCACATTCACCAGTGGATTTATGAAATATCCCAATGATGCCTCGACAATATGCTCATGATTGACAGCCCAGATATACAGCATCCAATTAGCACCGATCATGATGGACGAGAGCAAGAAAATCAGGCCGGAGCGATGAGTGATTGCGGCTTTGACCCTATGCCATTTTCCGGTGATAGTCAGAAGAATTGCCATAAATACGAATGACCATATGATTCTGTGATTTAGGATTTCGAATGATGGCACATGGTCTATTGATTTCCAATAGACGGGCAGAATTCCCCATAGAAAGAATCCAGTTGCGGCGGCGATGGAGCCTTTTATGCGTTTGGTCATTTTGGCTTTCCATTTTTCATTCTCACAATCTATGGTATTGGGCTTAATTTTCCAAAGAAATTTAGACATGATGCCGTTTTCGATTATGGAACTTATTTGATGTGGGTAGAGTATTTTGATCCTTCATTTTTATAAAAAAGCTTGTTTTTCAATAAATTGCTAGGAAAAGGTCTTTGATTTTCTGTCATCTTATAAAGCTCGCTAACTTTTTTAATAATAACAATAACATCACGATAATTAAAGAATGTATTTGCAACATAACTCTTGATTTTTGCCTGATAATCACTATAATTATTATAGTAATCCAAAAGAAGTTTTTTTGAATTGCGAGATAGAAGGGATTATTAAACAAAACGGGAAGGAAAAACACGAATTTTGTGAAAAATTTACCAAATTCATAAATCTTATCTGAAAGGAATAATAATGAGAAAACTAATATTTCTTGCAATATTAATGTTTGTACCAATAGCCATAAACGCAAACACCGTAATAGCCAAAGAAAGAGCACCCTCAAACGGCCTCTATATTATAGGACCAGACATATCACCGGACTCAACTGGGCATCTATTCCTATACTATTCACCTGACGGAGGGCATACGCTTGAGGTTAGGAATACGCTGGATTGGATTGAGTTTA
>JBKHBT010000081.1:0-15217 GCA_046542255.1 Candidatus Zixiibacteriota bacterium
ATTCATAGCGCAGAAAAAATGACTAATTATTATTTTGATATTTTTGATACAAATTTTGATCTTGAGAAAATATACGGAAATACGGATTATGAAATCTACAAAATAAACACTATCATTGAACAAGAATAGTTAAAAAATCCTTATAAATTATTTATCTTCTTAAGCTTCTCTTACCCTGACATTCGGCATTCGAATCTATACTTAAAATAGCGTTGCTGCTTTAAATGCTACCAAAAACTGTTCAAGCTTTTAGCTGAACTGGTCCATTATTGATTCTACAATATATCTCTAAATCATAGAGAGCACTATCGATTTTATTTACTTCTTTAAGTATCGCTAGTTCATTAACTTAAGCGTTATCATTTATTTACAATTATGGATTAAAGGAAAACACCTTGATTTTGCATATCATTAATGTATTTTAATACGAAACAAGGAGGCCTAAAATGTCATCACCAAAAAAACAAATGCCACAGAAACTAAATATCGAGTTGCCAGACGAGATAGCAGATGGAACTTATGCCAATATGGTAATCATCGGTCATTCGCAGTCTGAATTTGTTCTCGATTTTGCCAGAATAACACCCGGCGCTAAAAAAACACGCGTCCAATCTAGAGTTATAATGACTCCTGTCAATGCTATGAAACTTATGAAAACACTCGAAGACAATGTCAAAAAGTATGAGGACAAGCATGGCGAAATCAAATTCAAGGGTAATGAAAAATCAAAAGGCATCGGCTTTTCAATGGATTAAATTAGATGAAAAAAACAATTGTTCAGAATCCAAATATAGTTAAAGATTTCCTATCTATTGACAATATCGATGGATTTGCTAATAATCTAAAAACTTGCATTAAGTATTACTCAAAAGGTATAGAATTATCAAGCATTTATATAGATGATGCTGTGCTGAGGGCCTATTTTATTGCAAAAGCTGAAGGCAAAAACAGTACAATATCGAAAGATATTCTCATCGATCTCGTTTTATCTTTAGGGTTTTGGGCAAGATGGGCTCCAGAAGATTGTGATTTCGACAATTTGGCAAATAATATTCTTAATCTTGTGATAAATTCTAATTCTTTTATTAGAGCATCTGCACTGGCTTCTCTTGGGTTTCTCTGGCAGAGAATCCCTGAATATACAGATGATTGGATGATTTTCTCGGATGCTTTTTTAGAAAATGAACCGATAATTAAGATTTATTCATTATTTGGGATTCATACAGCAATTCAGAATCCGCAAAATATGCCACCAGATTATACAATAGAATCTCTCCTGGATCTTTTGGAGGACAGTGATTCGGAAATCAGGGAAGAAGCAGCTCTTATTATACATCACATTTCAAAACATAAACCTGAAAAGCTTATCCCATACAGAAGGCGTATTGAATACCGATATAAAAGCGGAATCAATAATATGGTAATTAGAAGGCTAAAAAAAGCAATTGCAAATATTAATGATGCATAGAAAGGATAAATAATGATCAAAACTAACAAAAAGAACCTTGTAAAAATGGCAATTTCTGGCAAGGTTTCCCCGCCAGAGCGATCTGCAAGATTTGGCGTAGATTCCGATGGGAAGCCATTTTTCGTTCCAGGAACCGGTGGCATATGCTATAATGTCATAGTCGGCGACAGAGCATTTGGTTGGGCCGGCGATCACGTAGAGCCGGGGGTTTCGACACGTGCAACCAAAAAATCGCGCGATGGCCAGAATGCGGCTTATAATTTCCTGGCCTGTATCGGAAATGAGGCAAAGCTCGTATCCGGTGATGCCAAGGGCGAATTAGGAAGAGTAACAGGCCATCATGGTGGGTCAGAAAGAGTTATGGTAGATTTCGGCGAAGAAACGATGGAGAAAATGACTCATGATGATTCGCTAATAATAAAATCTTTTGGACAGGGACTCGAGCTTAGTGATTATCCAGAAATTAGAGTATCGAATATCGACCCTGAGCTTCTCGAGAAGATGAATATCGAAGAAAAAGACGGGAAATTATATATTGGAGTTACTCACTTTATTCCTGCAAAACTCATGGGTTCTGGCGTAGGCTCTACAATGGTCGGAGCCGGTGATTATGATATCATGACACAGGATAAAGAGCTGGTAAAAGAGCTGGGTATCGATAAAATTCGCTTTGGCGATATTGTGGCCATAATGGATCATGACAATGTCTATGGAAGGGCATATCGCACAAATGCAGTTACAATAGGTGTGGTTGTTCATTCCGACTGCAAATTCTCTGGACATGGCCCTGGTGTTACCACTTTCTTGTCTTCACGAGACCAACAAATTAAACCATTTATCGATTCTGATTCCAATATTGCAAAGCTTCTTGGAATTGGTGTTTTTAGATAATATTATTATAAATAATAAATTCCTAAACCCCCTGAAAAGGGGGTTTTTACCTAATGAGCAGAAAAACAGCAATTTCGATTGGTAAAGTCGGACTAATTAAGGGTTTTGCCAAAGCACTGGCTTTTCTTAAAACGATTTTGATTGCAAAATTCTTTGGTGCAAGCGGCATGACAGATGCATGGTATGTCGCATATACAATTCCAGAAATGCTTACAAGTTTTCTCGGATTTCAAGATATAAAAGGTGCAACCACATCTATTTTCTCTCATTATGACGAAAGCAATCCTTCCGAATTCAATAGGGCGTTTAGCGCTATTTTCAATATGCTCCTGATTCTCGGCTTTGTTGTTTCGATAATTGCGGTTGTTTTTGCTGGCTTTTTGGTCAGCATAACTGCACATGACCTGGACCCTGAACTACTTGAATTAGCGACCGAATTAGCAAGGATAGTTCTGCCAGTAATCGTTTTTATGGGATTATCGAATTTCTTGATGAGCGTCCTTAATTCAAGAGAGTTCTTTTTGGTACCTGCTATTGTGCAGCTTATGTCTAATATTATTGCTGTTTCTATTATTTTACTATTGCACAAGCATCTTGGGATAAACAGCGTTGCATGGGGAATCCTGTTAGGATGGTTTGGTGCCATGATTATTCAAATTCCTTTTATGCTGAAGGCCAAAATTAAATATAAACCATTTTATTTCGGTGAATTCAAAGCCATTAAGAGTTTTATCACCTTTTTTAGTCCGCTTTTTATTCCGATTTTTGCCAGCCAGATTAATGCCCTTGTTATCAAAAACCTGGGCTCCACATTGCGGCCGCTTGGGAAAATAACCGCTTATAGCTATGCTATTTTAATCGTTGGCTCTATTATCTCTCTTGCTGTTGAACCATTCACCATCGTGCTATTGCCCAGGATATCGAGATTGGTTGCACAAGAGGCATTCGAGAAATTAGGCAAACTTGTGCAAAGATACGCAAAATATTTTATGATCATATTTTTGCCCATTAGCACATTTATGATTCTCAATACCCCTGCAATTGTCTCAATAGTTTTCCAAAGAGGCGAATTTGATAAATATGCCCATAGCATTACATCGATAGCTCTTATTGCGGCTTCGACAAGTATTTTGCCCTGGGCAATGAATCTATATTACAAGCTATATTTCCTTGCAATGAAGCAGACCAGAACAATCGCAACCATTGATGTGATAACAATTGCTTTTCATATCGGCATGAACTTTTTACTGACTCACTTATTTGGCCTTTTCGGTTTGGTTTTCGCGGCTACATTAGCATATACAGCAAGATTCTTAATCTATGGGATAATCACTGGCAAAAACCTAAAACAATGCAATTTCACCAAACTACTGCTGTATTTACTTGGCCTTCTGCCTTCGGCTGGCTTACTGCTTCTGATATCATATCTCGGGAAAACATATCTTCACTTCGATAGCCAATATAATGACTTATTTATTGTGATTATCTCATTTGTTGCTGGTTTTTCTGTCTATTTCGGGACTTTATATATCTTGAGAAATAGAGAAATAATAGACATAAGCCATCGCGTTTTAAGAAAAATCAAAAAGTAAACTCTTCGTTTCCTTCAAATTTCTTTTTCGAGAATTTCTAATCTCTTTTTATTCTTTGCAAAATAAGAGATTTTTGATAAATTATCACAAAATTTATTACTATGAGAGGGACTATGTCAGATAGAAGACCCAGTTGGGATGAATATTTCATGAGGATGGCATATCTAGCCGCCGAGCGTTCTACATGCCTCAGGCGCAAAGTCGGTGCAGTTTTAGTCCGCGATAAGCGCGCAATCGCAACGGGATATAATGGTGCGCCTGCAAGAATTAGACATTGCCAGGAAACCGGTTGCCTGAGGCAAAAACTACAGGTGCCATCGGGAGAAAGACATGAACTATGCCGGGGGTTACATGCTGAACAAAATGCAATTATCCAGGCAGCACTTTTTGGCGTTAGCACAAAGGATGCTATTTTATATTGTACCACGCAGCCTTGCATTATATGTACCAAGATGCTTATAAATGCAGGAATTAGAAAGATTTATGTAACTGAAAAATATCCCGATCCTTTAGCCGAAGAATTTTTGCAAGAAGCCGGTATTCCGCTAATTCTTTACGAAAAAGAAAAATAGAATATGAAATGTCCTTTCTGCGAAAAAAACGAGAGTAGAGTAGTTGATTCGAGGGTAAGCAAAGATGGTAAATCGATAAGACGCCGCCGAGAATGTCTTGCATGTCAAAAGAGATTCACGACATATGAATATGTCCAGGAATTCGAAATCATGGTCATAAAACGTGATGGAAGGCGTGAAGCCTACGATAGAGGTAAATTGATAAAGAGCATATCCACTGCCTGTTCCAAAAGGCCAATTTCCTATGAAAAAATTCAGCAGATAGCAAATGAAATAGAAAATAGGATAATATCTCGGCAGAAAACCGAAATCGAAAGCCTCAAAATTGGTGAATACACCATGAAAAAATTAAAAAATGTCGATCAGGTCGCATATGTTCGCTTTGCTTCGGTTTATCGCGATTTCAAGGATGTCGAAGAATTCACAAATGAGATAAATAAGCTTATTAATAAAAGGAAAGACGATGTATCTCAATCATAATAGACTCAAAGAGATATTCGATAATATAAAGGATACAAAGATACTCGTAATCGGAGACATAATGCTCGACCGTTATGTCTGGGGCGATTGCGAGCGAATTTCGCCAGAGGCACCAGTGCCTGTTATCCATGTCAAAGGTGAGACAGAAAGAGCCGGCGGTGCTGCCAATGTAGCCATAAATATCGCCAAACTCGGCGGTAAGCCATCCATACTTGGCCTGATTGGCAAAGATATGCATGGCAGGACTCTGAATAATATTCTCGAAGAGAACTCCATTTCAAGAGACTATCTTGTCGAAATCGAAAATCGTCCTACCACGGTCAAAACAAGGGTTATTGCCCAGAATCAGCAGGTCGTTCGGGTAGATAGAGAAGATATGCAGGATATCGATGGAAAACTTCACGATGAAATGGTTAAAGAACTGCGAAAGGCACTGCCACATATCGATGGAATAATCATTTCCGATTATGGAAAAGGAGTTATTACACGGGATTTTCTTGATATTATTTTGCTCGAAGCAAGGAGAGATAATACTTACATATCCGTCGACCCGAAAGAACGCCATTTCGAAATATACCATGAGATATCTCTCATTACACCCAATACCAAAGAAACATCCTATGCAGTAGGCTACAAAGTAGAGTCTGATGAAAGCGTTAAAAGTGCCGGACACGAGCTTTTGCGAAAATTAAAAGCAGACTCGGTACTTATTACTCGTGGCTCGAAAGGCATGTCATTATTTACTCACGATAAGGAATATCATTTGCCGACTTTGGCGCAGAAGGTTTTCGATGTTACTGGCGCTGGAGATACTGTTATAGCTGCGGTTACGACAGCTTGCTGTTCGGGATGCGGAATATACGAAGCGGCAATAATTGCAAATCATGCAGCCGGTATCTCGGTATCTGAATTAGGGACAAAAGCTGTTTCACCGGATGAAATAGAGCGGAGTATGGAAATTGAGCGAAAAAAAGATAGTTAGTATCGGAGAGATACAAAGGAGAATCCCAAAAGATAAAACAGTCGTATTTACAAATGGCTGTTTCGATATAATCCATAAAGGCCATGTTGAATATCTTCGAAAGGCCAGAGCGTTGGGTGATTTTCTTATTATTGGAGTCAATTCCGACGAATCGATGGAAAAAATTAAAGGCTCCAAAAGGCCGATTATGACTTTTGAGAATCGTAGCGCTGTTCTCGCTGCATTTGAATTCGTGGATATAATTATACAATTTCATGATCAAACTCCTATTAAATTGATCAATTTAGTCAAACCCGATATCCTGGTCAAAGGCGCTGATTACCAAATTAAAGATATTGTAGGTGCGGATTTTGTGATTTCGAAAGGTGGAAAAGTGAAAACAATCGAATTGGAGAAGGGGTACTCGACCAGCCAAATTATTCAAACTATAAAAGAAAGGTATTGTCAATAATGTCAGAGAGGTTAGTTATCATCGATTATTCGCCTGGAACAAGAATCACTGATTTTTTCGTCCTTCGAAAAATCGAACTCAGGGCATATGATGGCAAACCATTTCTATCACTGGAACTGGGCGACAAAAGCGGTCGAATCAAAGGCAGTTTCTGGGGTGATGCCGCAAAAGAGCTAAGAGAAATCCTAAAGCCCGGGACTGTTGTCAAAATCAAAGGCATTGTCATAGAAAGACATGCCAAGAATTTCTTCAAAATCGATCGATTGCGCCCTGCCAATCACGGTGAATATGATCCAGTCGAGTTAATCAATTCTGGCAAACATCATCCCGATTGGTTATTTGCCAAATGGAAGAAAAGAGCTGCTACAATTTCGAATAAATTGCTTCGTAATATCTTTGATATTTTATTGAAAGACGAGCAGTTTGTATCCAGACTCAAGATGGCACCGGGTGGAAAGCTATGGCACCATTCTTATCTTGGTGGACTTCTCGAGCATATGCTTTCTGTCGAGCGAATTTGCCGGCTGATGGCCAAGCTTTATCCAATGACAGATAAAGACCTTCTTGTGGCTGGCGCTTTACTACATGACATTGGCAAAGTCGATGAGCTTTCATCCGATTCGCTATTTATTGACTATACCGAAGAGGGCAGACTGTCAGGCCATATTATCATCGGTCATGATAAAATCTCACGAATTATCGACAGCATCAATGATTTTCCAATCGATTTGAAAAAGCATCTGTTACACCTTATCCTTTCACATCACGGCGATTTGGGACTCGGCTCACCTGTAAAGCCGCTTACCTTAGAAGCTTCGATACTTCATCATGCTGATATGATGGATTCGCAGGCTGCTGCATTCAGGCGTGTTATAAATCGCGAAAAGGGAAGTGGTGATAGTTTTTCGAAATGGGTCAACCTTGCAGAAAGATATCTGTATCTTAAGCCATATCAAGAAGATTAATTTTATTTGATAATGTTATATATTATATGATTCTTTATAAATGCCGCATATATTAGTTTTATGGGTGGATAATGGCTACACTGATCCTTACTATCAGCTCTTCTTTGCTCAAAGGACTTAACTAAGAAGATTTTTGGGATGATTTCTCTGCTATTCAATTTTCTTTATTTTCGACAAGGATTTGTTTTATGCTTCACATCAAAGAATTATCAAAAATAAGCGCAGAGTGTTGAATTCATTTCGTTTCACGCGGAGCGTTGAAGCGAGGGGGTGATTGAGCGAAGCTGACAACAGAAATTGCATAGATTAGCAAGTTCCGGTAATTGAGCGGAACCAAAATCGCCGCTTCGCAAGATATGCATCACCGAGTACAAAAACACTTCGCTAAAGCTTCTTGCCATGTGTCCTCGACTCCGCTCGGACACCGATAAATATGCTATACCCATAATCACTTGAATTGATTTGAAGTACTGATGTCATAAAAGATCGATGATTTTAATCCTGTTCATTCTCAAGATACCAAAAAGCATCACCAATAAACTCCAGCATATCCGATGCAATCATCGAGCGTTTTCCTATCTCTTCTGATGCTATATCTCCTGCGATTCCATGCAAATAAACTCCGAGTCTAGCGGCTTCAAAAGCTTTTAGGCCCTGTGCAAGCAGGCTGCCCAGGATGCCAGAAAGAATATCCCCCGAGCCGGCTGTCGCCATGCCATCATTGCCTGTCAGATTTAAATAGACTGGACCTTCGGGTATTGCTATTAAAGTCGGTGAGCCTTTTATGATAAGGATAGTATTGAGTTTTTTGGCCCACTCTGAAGCTTTGTGAAATTTGTTCTTCTCGATTTCATCGATCGGCATATCGATAAGCCTCGAAAGTTCACCGGGGTGTGGTGTAAATATCGTATCTGCCTTGATATTTTTGAATATGTCTTTTTCATCGCATTTTGCTAAAGCATTTAATCCATCAGCATCTACTATGCAAGGAAGCTCGAGTTTTTTCATCAGCTTTATCACTGTCTCGATTGTTTCATGGTGACTTCCCATGCCCGGGCCGATTATAGCGGCATCCATCTCTGGCAATCTTTTATGGATTTCGCCCAAAGCCCTTGTGGATAGAGCGCCGCGTTTTTTTATCTCGGGCAGCGGATGGCTTATAACCTCGAGTGCGCGAGATGATACAATCGGCTCGATGCTTCGCGGGATTCCAAGATATGCAAGTCCTGCTCCTGCTCTAAGGAAAGACAGCGAAGTCATTATCGCAGCGCCAGATAGTTCCTGAGAACCAGCCAGAATATAGCCTTTCCCAAATGTGCCTTTATGCCCGTCCTTAGGCCTTTTGGGAATTAGCTTTTTCATCTCTTCGTAGGTATTGAGTCTCAAATCCAGTTTTTCATTATCAATCAGTTCGGGTATTATTCCGATATCACAGACTTTTAGTTTCCCCGTTTTTTCTCGTCCGGGATAGATAAATTGTCCGATTTTGGAATAACCAAAAGTAACGGTGGTTTCAGCATCGATCGCTACACCAAATGTTTTACCCGTATCTCCCATAACTCCTGAAGGAATATCCACAGCGAGAATTGGCTTTTCCGATTTATTCGCAAGCTCGATAATATCAGCATAAAGATTCCTTGGAGCGCCTTTTGCGCCGGTTCCAAGTAGGGCATCGATGATTATATCTGTCATAGCAAAGAAGTTGACTATGCTATCATCAATTTCATCGATAAAAAGCGGCGTCAAACCAGAATCTAATAATCGATTATAATTCAGGAGCGCATCGCCTTGAAGCTTTTCTTCTCTGGATAGGCATAATACATTCACGGAAATACCTTTATCATGAAGTAATCTGGCTGCAACGAAACCATCGCCGCCATTATTGCCGCCACCTACGAGCACAAGGACATTGCTTTTTTGCGAATTGATATAATCATTTGTTTCTTCGGCAACAAATTCGCCGGCTCTTTCCATCAATACTTCGCCTGCAATACCCGAATCGATTGTTGCCTTATCGAGTCTTTGCATCATTTCAACTGTTACGATTCTCATTTAATGGCTCCTTGAAATTATATTTTCCATTATTTGTATAGCATTGGTTGCCGCGCCTTTTCTCAAGTTATCGGCAACTATCCACATCATGACATTTCGCTTATCATCGGGCATTTGTCGAATTCTGGATATGAAAACCTCATCACGTCCATCGATATCCTTCTGAGTCAAAATGCCATCTGCAATAACAATCCCCGGAGCATTTGAAAGAATATCTCGAATCTCATCGATATCGGCTTTTCTTGCAAGTTGAATGCGAATACTTTCTGCATGGCAATTTTCTACAGGAACACGGACAACAGTAGGGTAGATATTGAGATTTGGAAGGCCGAGTATTTTTCTTGTTTCATCTATCAATTTCATTTCCTCTTTGCAAAAACCATTTTCGAGGAATGGGCCGATTTTCGGTATCACATTATTGTAAATGATATGTCCAAAGATATCTTTTTGAGTTTTCTCATCCTTTCTATTTCTTAGTGCATCGATAGCAGCTTTACCCGCACCGGAAACAGCCTGATAAGTCGATATATCGACAGATTCTATACCGATAGCGCCCGAGATAGGCTTCAATGCAGCTACAAGCTGTATCGTCGAACAATTTGGATTTGCTACAATGGCAGGTTTTTGCGGTATCACTTCGGGATTAACCTCTGGAACTATAAGAGAGATATTCGCATCGAGCCTGAAGGCGGAGCTATTGTCAATTACAAATGCACCTTTTTTAGCAAATTTCGGTGCCCATTTTTTGCTGATTTCGGAATCGACAGCAAAAAGTGCAAAATCACAATCTTCTATATTCGAGTCTTTCAATTCGAGAACCTTTTCATCATAATAATCTGTCTTTTGTCCTGCGCTTTTCGAAGATGTTAAAGCATATAGCTTTTCAATATCGATTTTTCTCTCGTGCATAACCTGTATCATCTTACGGCCAACCAGCCCAGTGGCACCAATGATAGAAATTTTATAGGACATTTTACCTCGCAATATATTTTCGATGTATCTTTTTTATTATATCCTCGATTTTGACTTTTTCTATGAAAAAGTAAAATGACGAGCTTGTTGAAGAGATATATTCGATTCTCGTATAAGACGCAATTGTTTCGATAAGTTCCTGTAAAATATACAGGTCACTGAATAGCTCGAAGCCTGAAACAGCAATAATGCCAAAATTTTCTGCCATAGATAGAGAAAACTCATCCGCAATAGCCTGGAAATTATCCTTATCATAATGGTGAATCCAAATTGTGATTTTATAATCACCATCATCGAGTTTGAAATTGGGATGCATGGTAGATATTCTGCTTTTTCTTAGGCTGTCGATAAAGCCCGAAAAACGGGTTTCGGGGATACTCCCTTTTATTAGAATCACATCATATCTTGAACTAATTCCCTCGATTCTTGAGCGTTCCATATGTTTCTGTCCTCCTAAAGGAGTTTTGTCTTGTGGTATAATTTGAGTGCCAATATCATCATTAATACTGGATTTTATATACATAGGAATCCTAAATCTACGAGCGATTTCTATCGCTCTTGGGTGGATAACTTTTGTGCCAAAGATTGCCATATCCATTAGAACTTCACATTCTAATTTTTCTATTTTCTGTGGATTTTGTATAACCATTGGATTTGCAGCCAGGACGCCATCCACATCGGTATAGATTTCGCATCTATCGGCTCCTAATGCATGGGCCAAAACAACAGCTGTCGTGTCTGAGCCGCCTCTTCCGAGGGTTGTAACCTCGTGTTTGCCAGAAACGCCCTGAAAACCAGCAACAATCACAATACGGCCCTTCTGAATTTCCTGTATAATACGAATCGCTTTGACTTCTATAATTCTCGCTTGATTGTGCAGGTCATCGGTAATAATACCACTCTGAGACCCAGTAAAAGACGTTGCTTTTATACCACGCTTCCAAAGCGCCATCGAAAGGAGGCTCATAGTAATTCTTTCACCGGCGGTCAGGAGCATATCCAATTCGCGCCCCGGTGGCTTCTCGCTGATTTGATAGGCCATATCCAGTAGCTCATCGGTGGTTTTATCCATGGCGGAGACTACCACTATCAATGATGTATTTCTCTTATTAGCACAATTAGCTATTCTATCAGCAACCGCCTCGATTCTTGCTGTATTTGCAACAGAAGTACCGCCATATTTCTGAACAATTAAATTCATTAATCAAATCAAGATAGATAGATTATTGCAAAAACTGTATATAAAGCCATCAATATAGCCGGCAAGATACATAAACCAGCCTCAATATATCCAAATAGGCTTAGCTTATCTGCGTCATTAGCCTTTTTGCTTTTGTTCAATGCGATTATCGCCATTATTGCTCCGATTAGATAAAGCACAAAAACACCCACCAGAGAAAGAATAGGTGATTCTATAAAAATAGCAAAAACATTAAAAAACTGAAGCAGAAAGGCTGCAAAAAAGAAAATTGCGGCAGTATGTACCCATCCAGCCGGCTTCCTATAATCAAAAATCTTCCTTGCCATATCAGTCCGCATCCTTTGCTAATCTAAATCCAATATAATGTCTCTGATCATCCGGGTCGCGTTTATTTCTTGTGAATGTCCTGAAATTGAAACCTGCCTGTACCGAGTCCGGAGGGGATACATCATTAAAAGAACCGCCGCGAAGAACTTTTCTATCGCCTGATGTAGGCCCTTGCGGATCAGTCGAAGCTGCTGTTTCGTAATAATATACATCCCACCAATCATAACACCATTCTGCCACATTGCCGGACATATCGTGCAATCCGAAAGGCGATCTTGCATCGGGGAAGGAACCAATCGGAGCATTTTTTTCGAATCCATCGCTATAGCCATCACTACCATGTTCTTCAGCAGTCAGATAATTACACATCACCAGGCCATCGGGATGGAACTGATTGCCCCATGGATACATTATACCATCGGGATTTCCATCACCGGTTATATCTTCGCCACCATTGCCTCGAGCTGCAAGTTCCCATTCTGCTTCGGTGGGAAGTCGCTTTCCCGCCCAGTTTGCGAAAGCTTCGGCTTCATAATAGCTAATACCGACCACAGGATAGTCTTCATCCACATGGAATCTCTCATCATCCCAGTATTTTGGCGGATCATCGATGAGATTATCGAGGTATGTCCAACCTTCTTCACTCCAGTATTCCCTTGTTTCATAACCACCTACATCGATGAATTCTTGATATCTTCGATATGTTACCTCATATTTATCGATATAAAAAGCAGATACAGTGATTCTTTCAGCAGGAATATCATCATTACCGCCCCATATTCCGCCCCAGACATTGCCCCGAGTGAAGGTGGTGGTTGGGATATAGACCATTTCAGTATCATTGTCCGTTTCGGTAGCTTCTTGAGTTAGGGTATTGATTTCATTTGTAATCATTGTATCATCTATTGTAATTGCAAATACTTTGAAATAGTAATGTGATGCAGGCTCGAGCCCATTAATCGTAAAAACAGTATCTAGAGCATCGGTAATTCTGCCAGCTTCTGTATCATCTGTGTTTACGCCCTCGGTTTCCGATTGCATAACAAGATAGTGCGCAAAACCAGATTCATCAATTCTATTCCAGGAAAGTTCCACGCTTCTCTGGCGGATTTCGGTAACAGTAAGGCCAAAATTATCGATAAGAATCTCGATGGTTTCAGAATTTGAGACATTTGCTTCACCGTCTATGGCCTTTGCATAAATCTGATGAACGGTCCCCATTTCATAGCTCGAAAGGTTATGAATATAAGAAGCCGGAGAAGACATAGCAGTATGGACAGATTCATCGTCAAAGAAGATTTCAATGCTGGAAATGCCAGAATCATCATCTGCTTCCACATCAATCTGCACCATATCGATTACATGTGCGCCATCGGAAGGATTTATTATCTGAATATCTGGCCCGGTATTGTCATCGTCATCTTCCGAACAGGCGAGATTGAAAATTAAAAATGTGGTTAAAGTAATTAAAATTAGTATTTTTGGAATAAGACTCATTTATCCTCCTGCAAATTTATATTAAAGATACATCATAACTTCAATCAAATCAACAATTTTAACAAGAAATAATTTACTTGATCGACTTCTACAAAAACTTGATATGTTTTTGTTAATTTTTTTCGATATATTGGAAAAAGCTTGAAAATAGCGATTAAATTCCTATAATTGATATAGGGAAAGTATCCCAATCTGTAATCGTTAATATTAAATTTTATCAAGGAGTGATATGTCAAGAATAATTGGAGTTATTGTTTTTATTTTAATAGCAGGACTTGTTTTATCATCTGGTTCTGTTATTCCAACCGGTGATGCCCAAACTTCGAATACACATGCATACAAATATATCGCAGAAAGTGCTCAGGATTACTGGGCAAGATATGGAAGCTTCGATACCGATGTTGTAGCAGGCCCATTTGGTGAAATACCGACTTTTTGGGCAGCAAGCGGCGATAATCGCGGCGCATTTCTGTATCCCGATACACTCTCGGCGGCAAGGCCTTTCGACCATAGCTATAATCCATCATTAGACTATGGTGCAATCGAAAAAATGCATGTCCTAAATATTCCATCCAGAAGGGGAATTGCGCTCTTTCGAAGTAGCATTCGCGATGAGATGAATCAAACGGCTAGCTGGCAATTCTCATATTTCAAGAGCTTTGTCGATGACTATCTCGGCTGGGTTTCTGATGATGATATCAGAATCTATTGGGACAGCACCTTAACAAGAATTCATAGCGATGTCAAAATTCTTGTCATTCCTGCATTCGAATTTGCATCCCCTGCGACTTACTATATGGACGAAGTCAACAATAGCTATGGAACTGCTATTTCTTCGGCTATTACAGACTTTTTATCTCGTGGAGGGACTATTTATGCCGAAGGAAATGCCGGTTATCTGTTAGAAGCATTGGGAATCCTTCCCGAAGGCACAGTACGCTTCACCGATTTGATAGACGGGGTATCGCCAAATTCTATGGCAGGAGTTAATGCCGAAGACAGCAACCATCCGATATCTTTTGAAACATCAGCAGAGGGACTATACACAATAGCAGCACCCACGCTGTCCGAAGAAGGCAATGTAATCCTTAGATATACGGATACTTATGAAGCTTCAGATATCGGAAAACCAGCATGTGTCGAATATCATCATTTCGATGGCCGGATTATTCTTATGGCTTCGATGCCGACTGCCGAAATTCACGATTCGCCCGATCAATGGCAGTTTACTGCAAATGCTATCTTGTCTGCTTTTACTGGTAAGGTCTCCGTCTCGCGAAATGTTCATACGGATTTCGTTACGGATTCTGCTGATATTGCTCCAATGAGCCTTCCAGTCGGCCAGAGCGAAGAACTCGATGTTAGAATAGTTGTTCGCAACCTTTGGAATGAGCCTGTTTCAGATGCTGTTTTGGTAGAAGATCTCAATGGTATTTTCGATTTTAGTACTGTAACTTCTGGCCCGGTGCCTTCTGTGATTGATGGCGATCTTACTTTCACTTTGCCGACTATACCAGCAAATTCAGAATTAGTAATTCAATATACACTTACGACACCGGCAGAAGATGATGAGCGATGGGAAAATATCGATGATTATCTATACAATGAAGATTATGCTCGAGTATCCACTTCATCCCTTTTCTATACCGATCATTCCGGTGACTATATAGGAAGCGAATATCGTCATAAACTATTCGCAAAATTCTTGTTTGAAGCTGATATTGTTGCAGATACAGATCTTAATTGGAAAAATATCTTAGGTGAATA
>JBKHBT010000082.1:0-15212 GCA_046542255.1 Candidatus Zixiibacteriota bacterium
CAAAGAGCATTTTCTTTTTAGAAGAGAAAGTTCGTTTGATAGATATAAATTCAATGAAATCGAGATCTGGTTTTATATTGATACCATTAATTAATAATATTGGAGGTTTTTTGTCTTTAAATAAATCTTTTCTTAAAGCTGTAAAATCGAATAGCTTGTATATTTCATAATCTTTAAATAGCTTTTTTCTAAAGGGTTTACTACCAAAATTGTATAAAAAAGAAGGAGCATAACAAAGGAGAGAGACTTTGCCTTTGCTCTTGCAAACCTTAAACGATTGCTGCAAAAATAAAAGCTCTAATTTGTCATTAGGAATCTTTATATTTTCTAGTTTTTCTATTTGATTTGCTGAGATAGTCCATTCCTTTTTTTGCCCGGTGAAAGGCGGATTCCCAATAACAAGATCAAAGTCCTTAGGAATCTTATCGTTTAATATGCTCCAGAAAAAGCCTTCTTTTTCTTCATTATCTACATCTTTTCCGATTAGCTTTATGCCTTTTAGTTTTGTAAATTTAATCTTTTCTATTTCAGATGGTTTCATAAAATCACAAACTGCTAAATTTAAGCTAAATGCAGAGAGTTCAAGGCATATACCTTCCTTGTCAACTCCGTATATATTTGTGAGTATTGTATTGAGAGTATTATTATCGATTATCCAAGTATTATTTTTTATTTTCCAGATATTTACTAATCGCTTGAAGGCTTTAACCAAAAATATGCCCGAACCGCAGGCTGGATCGAGAATTTTATAATTTAGCGGATCGACATTTTCTATGGTTTCCTGGTTCAATGGTAAGCTTTCATCAAGCATAAGATCTACAAGGATATTAGGTGTATAAACAGCACCTTTTTTATCTGTACCATTATCTTTTAAAAATATCTCATAAATGCTGCTAATTAACTCAACAGGTAAATGTTTGAATGAATAAAGATCCCAAAGATAGTATTGCCCTTTGTCTTCATTTTTAATGAAAATTCTACTGAAACTTAACAAACATTGACTATCAATATCATTTAATAGCTGTTTTTCAAAATTGGATAGTTCAAAAGCATCTCCGTTAAATTTTTTAGATAATTTGTCAAAGAAGACCAATAATTCTTTAGGTTCGGCTTCATTTAGAAAATCTGTATAATAATCTGCATTTTGCAAATATTCGCTTATTATGGATTCCCCATTTGATTCTGTTCTTTCTTCTAAGTACTTGATTAAAAGTGAGAGTATCAAAAGCTTATCAAAGAGGTTTCTTTCATCTTGATTTTCAGAGATATTCCGAATTTCATTTCTAATCGTCTTAATATTTTCTATCAATAAATCATAAGAGCTTTCAGATTTTAATAAGATATCTTTATTATCTCCATAATCCCAAAAAGTACCTTCATCAAATCTTAATGCTGAGAATCTATCTTTTAGTTCATCATCTATTTTTTGAGCTAGTATGAGATCATCAAAGAGTTTAGGTTTTTTGTTTATATCCAATTCAGGTTTTTTTAAACAGTTTATGATTTTTATCTTATTATCTGAGAAGATGTAGATAATCGGAACCAGGTTTGCATTCCAAAGCTCCCACTGTAGTTCTGCTATCTCTTTTTCAGCATCAAATTGCTGCTGAGAATAATTATAAATATAGGCTTGAGGAATAGAGCGATCATCAATTCTTCTGAAATATACAGCATAAGCACCATATTTTTCAGCTTGATTTAAATGAATCCTTTCTAAGTAGGTAACATCTGAATGATTAGCTTGATCTACTGTTAATAATCCTAGGCCAGTATAAAAATCAAGTTTTGAATAACTCTTATTTTCTATTAAATTCTGCATACACCTCCATATAAAATATATAGGTTATAATATTCTTTTCAAGCTTTTTATTAAGTTTTTTTTTAATATAAGTTTTAATAGCAAACCAATAGATACTCCTTATAAAATAAATGCATTATATTAATTGCTTGGATTATTTGCGATTATTTGATACATTTATCACTTTATGAAACCACCAAAAATCAAATCCATAAAAATATTGCCAAACTATCGATTGATAATCCTATTTTCCAATAGTGATAAAAGACTCTATGACGTTAAGAAATTATTCGATATCGAAATTTTTCAACCGCTTAAAAATCCTGCTCTTTTTAAGAATGCACAAATCGAAAAAGGTGGTTATGCGGTATCCTGGAATAAAGAAATCGATATCAGCGAATATGAATTATGGAAAAATGGCATCCCTCAATAAGAAATTCGCTTTATCCCTTGCCCTCCCCAAAATATCCCATAAATTATAGTCGATATGATATCTACCGATATATCTAATAAGAATAATTGAAAACTTACCATAGAGGCCCAGCTCCATAACCAACTGGATCCATACAGGCACGGTCAATAATCCGCGTTTACTGTCGATGCTATCAGATATCGATAGATTTGTCCTTCAGGGGAGTTAGATGGGCCGTCGATAAAAAGCGAGGATGATATGGGTTTTGAAAATAATTCAATATATTTTACCGATGGACAAGCACTCGAGACCTATTCTCTCGAGAACCAAATAGCCGAACATCTAGAATTCCGGCTAGCCAAAAATAAAATTACCAGCACACCACGGGATTTCTATACCGCTCTGGCGCTTTCTATTCGCGATCGGATGATACGTAAATGGATTCGTACTCAGCAGCAATATGTAAATAAGAATGTCAAAAAAGTGTTCTATCTCTCGATGGAATTCCTCATGGGCCGGCTGATGGGAAATGCGCTCATTTCACTCGGCTTCTACGATGAATGCAAACGCATTATGGCAGACCTCGGGCATGACCTCGAAGACATTATCGCCATCGAAGAAGATATGGGACTGGGAAATGGCGGACTCGGAAGACTGGCTGCCGGCTTCCTCGACTCGATGGCTACACTCGAACTTCCCGCATATGGATATGGAATACGATACGAATACGGAATCTTCAAACAGGATATCGAAAATGGCTACCAAATCGAAAGGCCGGATAATTGGCTCAGGTACGGCAATCCATGGGAAATCATGCGGCCGGAGCTGACATACAGAATCCGTTTTGGCGGTAGAGTTACAAGCTATCTCGGTAGAAATGGCAAGGATATCTATCAATGGATCGATACCGATGATGTTCTCGCTATGGCATATGATGTGCCTATCCCGGGCTTCTGGACAGATAATGTCAATAACCTGAGGCTCTGGGAAGCCAAAGCCACACATGAATTCAACTTCACAGACTTCAACCGAGGAAACTATACAAAAGCAGTCGAAAATAAATATCAAAGCGAGACGATATCAAAAGTACTATATCCGAATGATAATATGCAATCGGGCAAAGAACTTCGACTGAAACAGCAGTACTTCTTCGTAAGCGCGACATTGCAGGATATTATCCGCAAATTCAAGATCAATAATGATGATTTCGAGCTTTTCTCCCAGAAGACAGCTATTCACCTAAACGACACACATCCATCACTGGCGATACCGGAGCTAATGCGTATTTTCGTCGATGAGGAAGGTCTCGAATGGGACAAGGCATGGCAGATTTGTAAAGGCACATTCGCATACACCAATCACACGGTTCTTTCAGAAGCTCTGGAAACCTGGTCTGCCGAGATTCTCGAGAAGTTTCTACCAAGACATCTTCAGATAATAGAAAAAATCAATTTCCGCTTTCTCGAAAAAGTCCGCTGGCATTCCCGTAATGACGAAAACAAGATATCGAGAATGTCAATATTCCAGGAAGGGCATAAAAAACGGGTCAGGATGGCCAATCTTTCGATTATTGGCTCGCACTCTGTCAATGGAGTCGCCAGGCTGCATACCGAGATTATCAAAAATCGCCATTTCAAAGATTTCTATGAATTCCAGCCGAAGAAATTCAATTCCAAGACCAATGGCATTACGCAGCGCAGATGGCTTCTGCTTGCAAATCGCCCTCTCGCCGACTCGATTACCGAAAGAATCGGAGCCGATTGGGTCAAAGACCTCTATGAACTCAAGAAAATTGAGAAATATATCGATGATGATAAATTCCGAAAAGAATTCAAAGCAGCGCGCAAGCAGAAAAAAGACGAGCTTTATGATTATATCGAAGACGAATATGATGTCAAAATAAATCGCGATTCGCTATTGGATGTACAGGTCAAAAGGCTTCATGAATACAAACGCCAGCTAATGAATGCGATGCATGTAATCCATATTTATAATACAATCAAAGACAATCCAAATGGTGATTTCACTCCGCGCACAGTTATTTTTGCTGGCAAGGCTGCCCCTGGTTATTATATGTCGAAAATGATTATAAAATTAATCAATTCGATATCAAATGTGATCAATAATGACCCTGAGATTGGCGATAAGCTAAAGGTGATTTTCCTGAAGAACTACTCTGTTTCTCTCGCCGAAAGGATAATGCCCGCTACCGATTTGTCTGAACAGATTTCGACTGCTGGCTATGAAGCTTCCGGTACCGGTAATATGAAATTCCAGCTTAATGGCGCCATTACTGTCGGGACGCTCGATGGCGCAAATATCGAGATCAAAGAAGAAGTCGGTGATGACAATATATTCATATTCGGCAAAACTGCCGATGAGATTCAGGAGCTTTATAGTAATGGATACAATCCTCGCGAGATCTATGAAGAGAATAAGCAGCTCAAAAGAGTCCTGGATATGATAAATGACAATTTCTTCAATCCTTATGAACCGGGTATTTTCAAGCCGATTTTCGAGGAGCTTGTCAATCAGGGCGACCATTTCGCCGTGCTTGCCGATTTCCAGTCCTATGTCGATATACAGGAGAAGATCAGCGAAGAATTCCTTGACAGCGAAAAATGGATAACCATGTCGATTCGAAATATGACAAGAAGCGGGAAATTCTCATGCGATAGAACAATACAGGAATATGCACATGAAATATGGAAAATCAAAGGCTTTCGCATAAAAGTCGATGATAAGATACCTGTTTCGAAATATCATGAAGAAATCGCTCGCGAAAATGCCGATGAAGAATAAGCTATTCACCAGCTTGAATTCATTTTATATCATACGTATCGATTAAATCGATCAAAATAGATAATCAAATTACTCTTGCTAAATATACCTTTTTGCTTAGATTATAAAAAGGGCATGAAGTTATCGTAGTAGTGAATTTGCCCGTGTAAAATCCATTTAAGGGGATAAAATGCAGAAGTCGGCATTGCTACTTGTCTTATTTAGTATTATGATAGTAAATGCAGGGGAAGTATATGAAAAAATAGTTATCCCTCGTGATGATGCATGGACATATATGTATCGCAATCGTTTCGATGATGCCGTCATCGAACTTGAGAAATTCATCGCCGATGAGGCATCGCTTTTTAGGATTGGATATTCTTATATCTATTCTAGCGAGCCGCAGAATGCTGTGGTTTATCTACTTAAACTCCCTGATAATTCATGGAAATTTTATGCTATCGGTTTGGCCTATTATAAGGCAGGAAAATATGACAAAGCAACTGAATACCTATCGGCATACAAATTCGAGCCGCATCTTGCTTATATGGCACAAAAGCTCAAATATGATGCCCTCAAAGAAAATGAAGATTTCCAGGAAGCATTAAAACAACTCAAATATCTTCGCAGTGAATTTCCATCCGAAATTGGAAGCCGAAGATTTATGCTCGAAAAGCTTCGCATCTACAAAAAATCCGGCCAAAGGAGCGATGCAATTCTTACACTGAATGAAATCCTCAAAAAGACAGATTCATACTCTACTTCAGCAGCCCAGATTATGAAAGATGCCGAAATCCCCAAGCCGATGTATCGGTCTATGGCAGATGCATTCTACAATGGCAAAAAATACTCCCTTGCCCGGAAATTCTATGAGAAATATCTCGATGACGGCCATCTCAATGGCGGAAATAAAGACGGAAAGGCAATTTTCCGCATAGCACGCTGTAATGACAAAACCGGCCGCTATACAATCGCTCTGGGTGAATATCGCAAGATGAAGGATGAGAAGCTATTTAATGAGGGTTGGGCTATTTTTGGGATTGTCCGCTGCCTGCGCAAACTGGGCCGACATGATGAAGCATTGAAAGAGCTTAAAGCAAATAAAGCCCTTTGGGAGAATTCGACTTCCGCGCCATATGTGCTATGGGAAGGCTATGAAATAGGCCGCGAGACAAAAGACTATGCACTCGCTGCGAAATATGCCGGTATTCTCGCCAAAAAACATACCTCGCATGACCTGGGCGATAACGGAGTAGTGCAGGCCGGAATTTTCCATGTAATGGACAATGATTATGAAAAGGCTAATGAGTATTTCAGCTTCATTTATAAAAGCCCGAAGTTCAGCTATGAGAGTTTCAAGAATATCGGGCGATACTGGTCTTCCAGAATAGACGTAAATACCAAATTCGATGATGCTCAATCCGGTCTTCCCGATTTCTATACATACCATAGGCTTGCCGATAGCCTCCATCGAAGCGTACCTTCTGCCTGCCATATTTTGCCCGATGTAGATTGGGACCAGACCATAGATAGCCTGTTTACGGTACTTCGTTCGGGTTGGTTCAAAGATGAAAGATTAAATAGAGACGATCCACATCTTCGCTGGGGCAGGTTCTTCGCATACTGGGGCATGGCCAAATGGGCAAGTATCGAATATGAGGCATTTCTCGATAGTAATCCCGACATTGCAAATACTATAGCAGCACTCGAACTTTTCGATGAATTGCGCGAATCGGGAATCACGAATCTGGCCTATGAAATTGGTTTGGATATCGTTAATGCATATAAGCGAAATGTAGGCGAGCCACCGATGATACTCTATCGCCTTTCATATCCGGTATTTTTCGAAGATATACTTAATACCCTCTGTCCTTCATTCGGTGTAGATCCGCTTTTTGTGCTTTCTGTCATGCGCCAGGAAAGCCGCTATGACCCGGATGCCAGATCATGGGCAAATGCAAGAGGGCTTATGCAAGTTATACCTAAAACCGGCAATAGCATTGCAAGGTCTCTTAGCACCAATGGCTATGAAACAATCCATCTCTACGACCCTTATCTTTCTGTCGAATTTGGCGCATTTTTGCTCGGCGACCTGATTAAGAGAATGGGCGATCATTATGCAGCAGCAGCGGCGTACAATGCCGGAGAAGCTCCGGTCAAAAGGTGGAAGTCTTTGCCAATAGCAGAGATAGACCCATTGGTTTTCACAGAAATAATCGACTATAAGCAGACAAGGCATTATGTCCGTCATGTGATGGAGAATTATTTCCGTTATTATGATATTTGGTATTAGATGGGAAAATTATACTTCATAATCTTATCTCTGCTTTTCCTCGCCGCCTGCTCAGAAGACAATCAAGAAGACGGCCCCGATTTCAACGATACCCTTTCGCCTTCAATAGAGATAATATATCCCAAAAATGGCGATACTATTTACGGAGACTATACCATCGAAGTCGAATATTCCGATGATGATATGGTCGATCGCGTGAAGTTTATTGTCGATAGGGCTGTTTTGGGATGGTCCTATGATTCGCCTTTTTCATACGAACATACGCCCGGCTCAGAATTCAATGGCTCACATGAGCTTCAGGCACTGGCCTATGACCGCTCGGATAATGCTTCGCTATCTCAAACAGTATATTACTCATTCTACCGGGATTTGACACCGCAAGGCAATGCCATAATCCGCGCCAAAGTTCTCGACTATGCCGGTGATGGCGAATTAGATGACGATAGCCCGGGCGATCCATATTTTATCTTCTCATTTATTGTTGAAAACGACACCACAGATTTCTATAGCATAGCTTTCATAGACACAGCATCGATGGAATATCCATACAATGCCGATTTCGATATTCCCGACCATGCGACAGGTTTCAAATTCGCATTCTGGGTCTATGACCTGGATGCTGGCGGGTCAGAATGGGTGGATTATACGCCAGATGCCGACAGCCGTGCATATCTTTTCACATTAACGCTCGATGATTTGCCATTTGAACAAAGTTATAATGGCGAAGATGATGGCAATCCTGATGAGCCGGATTGTCGCGTTAGACTCGAGCTTACCAAAATTGTCATCGAAGAATAGAATTATGGGCAAGAGATAATTATCATATGATAATGAATTCGAATTTCTTGTTTAATAGATGTCGTGATTTAGCCTATAACTACTGTCCATACCGATCAATCGATTAAATTGTTCTTCCGTTGGAAGATCAATATTATATATTCGATCGATAATCGACCATTTTTCATATTCTAATGCAGTCGGGTTTCTATTGAAGATTACTTTTGGAAGAATGCCTTCTTCTTTAAGTATTATATTAAATTTTTGGATTAAAAGCTGACTTTTCATATTGAGATCGATGCCTTTAGAAATAGCGGTCCAGCAAAATTCAGTTTCTGGAATACCAGAAACCTGGAATCCACTATTATCTAAACTTTCAAGATTTACATTACCAGCACCGATGATATTAATATTAACTGCAATCTCAGAACTTATTGCTCTTGAAAATCCTTCACTAAAATCGATTGTTGCAGATTCTGAAGATAAAGTATCTCTACCAGATTCCATTATATTTGAAAAAAGGATATCACTTTCAATTTCTAATTCATCAGAATAATCATAAGGCCTCCTGCTGTGTCTATCGAAATCCGTAATATCTCTTTCAGCAAAATGCCTTAAAAGACCGCTACCGCCACGTCTTTCTATAGTATCGATATAAACATTTCCAAAAGCTCTCATAGCCACACCATCGGGAGCTCCAGACAATGCGCTGTTCCGCATTGTCATACTTTTCAGGCTAAAACATCAGTAAAGCCTTTTGGGTATATATATTAAGTATTATATATATGTTATATATGGCTTTAAAAGAGAAAAAAGGCATTGGAGCTAGTAAAAAAAATAAAAATTTGACAGTAAATTCAAAAACGAAAATCACCCCAACGCCAAGAGCCGTATGGGGTTTCTTTGTTTTAGGGTGAAGAACTTCTGTCTAAAATTCTTATTTTCCGAGTACAAATCGAATTCTTTAGATAGTGTTTCGTTGTTCTATTTGTGCTAGATTAATATATTTTACTTAAGTTTGTAATTATGGCCTAGGATTATATTAGATAGGGTAATATCGGAACAACCTAATCTATTCTAACTGCATTACCATCGAAATCAATAAAATACCGATAATTATTTACCGGCTTAAGAATATCATAAGGATCGCTCTTATCTGTCATTATCTGGCAAGCCTCGGCGCTAGAAATTCCAGATGAAGTTACATTTCCCGAAACAACTATCACAGATGTAAAAATAGCCTCTCCATAGATATTTGAAGCCTCATCGGTGTATTCAAAATAGACAGTAAAACGATTGCCTGTCCCGAACACAAAGCCATAATTGCTCAAGACATCCGCACCAATTTCTGGACACCAATAATGAGCAAGTATTTCACCGCTTTTTGTTTGATTGTAAAATTCCAGCTCGAAATCTGAAGTAAAGGTACCAGGATTATCCGATTCATAACTCGATTCTTCGAGAAAAACTGGCGAGAAAGCGAAACGGCCTTCGATATTGGGAGCATCCTCACCGCTGTATATCGATATACCCGTTCCTTCTACAATCAATTGCTGATGCTGGCTTAGTATATCATTTAACTCTACTGTGTCATTGTCGGAATTATCAGTACATGAAATATTAAAAAAAATCATAATTAATAAGGACATTGCAAAGCATATTTCAAATATATTGATTTCGAATCTGGTTTTCATAGTATCCTCCATTAAGCTTCATTTTATAAAAAAATAAGAAAACTTTATTAATCAGGCCCTGAAATTAATTTCACATATAGAGAAAGCCCGGATGGCCGGGCTTTCTTAAATGAATTTTTACAAGAATCTATCTTACCACAAGAACAGGGCAATTTGCCTTTCGAAGAATCTTCTCCGTGGTGCTTCCTATGAAAAACTCCTCGAATTGGCTTTTCCCATGAGAACCAATAATGATAAGATCGCAATCTTCTTCATCAGCGATTTTGGTTATTTCATTATGTGGCACACCTTCGTAGATTCTTTGCTCGGTATGAATATTCATGTCCCGTAAAACTCGGACTATCGTATCCATCCTTTTTTCGGAATCTTCTATGAAGTGCTTTTTGAGTGTATCGCGGATTTCCGATAGATGCGGTGATGCAAAACCTTCCATATTCGTTTCCATAGCAAGTGAGCTGTGGGCAATTATATGAACAACAAAAACCTCATCAGGTTTTGAACATTCACAAACATTTTGAAGTTGTTTGAAAGCTGCTTGAGAGTGCTTCGAAAAATCCGTTGCATACACTATTTTTTTATACATTCGTAACCTTTTATCTGATATATAGTACTTTTATCGACTTTGAACCAGCGGCAGTAGCTATCTGCACATTATATGACCCAGCAGGAAGATCCTGGCCGAACTGACCGGTGCCATCCCAATTTACGATATGGTTTCCTGCAGATTTTTGGCCATTGAAAATTGTATTGACTAAATTACCTCTTGAATCATAGATACTGATTCTGCAATGGCTTGATTTTTCTATATTGTAATAGAAATTAACAGCGCCATTGAAAGGATTTGGCGATGCAAAGATATTCAACTCTGAAGGCCTTGGAGTGCTTTCTTTTACAAACCATACATCGAGATCTAACTCTTCTGGTGCAATCTCAGCTTCATAGCCGCCACCGACTACCAAAACACCCATAAGTTCGTTTTGAAGCCATGCATGTGGCTCTTCTAAATCTTCATCATACATCATATTACCATTGGTATCGATATATGCCATAACAGCTTTCGGACCAGATGGGCAATCTTCGATCAGGAAGGTACCATCACTGCCTACTTCAATATTTTCGATCTCGACTACTGTATCGCCAGTAGTATATGCCTGATAAAGGTCATAGAAATTGACATATACATTATCGAAACTACCAGACCATTGGACAGCGCCCGGAATGTCTCTTGTGGAAGCAATAGGTATGACCAGTCCACTGGCATTGCCATCTTCAGTTCTAAAGGGGCTTTCGGGATAGACACCAGCCGGTGTTCCAGAACTCGGAATCATTGCCGGCCCCGGGATAGCTGCAAAGGCATAGTAATCGACTGTATCGCTAAACTCACCTGAAACAGCGAATTCATAATCTGGATAAAGTGCACCCCCCATAGCGCCAGCACCTAAGATATCTTCAAATTGGTCAGTGATCAGGATAAGGAAAGTATCGGTTTCTGTTGCCTCTGGAAAATCAAGATTTCCGGTAACTGTGCCAGAAAATCCCGTAAGGGCAAGTGCCAATACCAAAACAAATGGAATGAGCCTTTTCATTTCTCCTCCTTGGAATTTATTTTTTCATGAGTCTTCTTGTGTCGAGCCTAAATGTACCATCTCTATTGATAAGTATCCAATAACCTTTGCCCGCCGATAGTTTATCGGTACCGTAGCCATAGCTTCTTTCGACAGGGTCGTACCAATATACATCTTCTTCTACCATTATTCCTCTTGGGAACTGATGCGCCATCTCAAGCGGCACATTTGGATAAGTCGCTGCTGCACCGATCATATTCCAGCCTCTATAAACCGGCAGATCATAATTATAAACCGGTAAACGGCCTGTTATCTGATATGTAGTATCGCTGCCTGATAGAACCCAATATCCATATCCAGGCCTGAGTGTATCGGCATAGCCTACAGAATCATAGGCAGATGCCTCCGGATTATACCTGAAACAACTACCGCCAATCATTGTAGGGAAAAGAACTGGTGGAGTTGCCGTAGTTTCTGGAATTACAGGCAAAGAAACAAGGTTCCAGCCTCTATGTAATTTTACATTCCAGACATCGGTCGAGTATTTCAGAATAGCCCTTATGAAATAAGCAGTATCAGAAACAGAGTACCATGCACCATCTCCTAAATTATAATCGAATGCAACATTCGGCTCAGTCGGGAAAGCCCATGACATGGCCAAACTAGCATTTGTGATATTACAACTTACGACAAAGTCTCCATCGACAAAAATTCTTTCGGAAAAAATATTCTGCGAATTCCATCCTTCGCGGGCAGGAACACTAAATGGCCATTCAAAAATTTCATCCATGCTGGGTATCGTGTCTTCAAAGGCATAAATCGCTGGTTTATATTCGCCACTATCGGAATCAAAATGGAATAGCAATTTATAGAGTAGAGCATTGGTAGGGCTATGATGTCTCATGGCGAATCTATATCTTGGATGCCATCTTACGCCACCGATTTCGGTTCCAGAATCGAGTTTCAATGTATCATAGATAGTCATTCCCGGGCCGCCTCTTGGCATTGCATAGACAGAATCGGAAAATTCAGTCCAGCCAAGGCCCTCAAAAAAGCCCCTGACTTTATAATAGTATGGATGATGGTTGACAACCGATGAATCTATCCAGGAGTGAACTGCATCCAGTTCTGCAACTTCGCGGAATATGCCGGTTGTATCAGACCATCTGTAAACTTTGAATGCATCGGCCGCCATCGACTCGGCAGGCCTATAGATAGAAGAGTCATCTTCTATGGTATAAGCATATTTGCCATCGAGCCAGGGCGAAGACTCAGCAAGGCCAGATGGTGTTCTTCGCAAAAGTCCATCGCTCGGATATCGTACAATAGCGCGAAGCAAAAGGTCGCCCGGAATGGAGTCGCGGTACATGCCACTTAAAATCCATGCACGGCCACTGCTTTCGCTATCTTTATGGATATTAAAAAAAGCTGTTCCGCTTCGAAGCAATGTATCGGTTTTCTTAAAGCCAATATGGAAATCATCTTCGACATATACCGGTTCATCAAAATAATATTCATAAAAACCAAAATATGGCGTGAATGAAGTATCTTCATAAGCCATTATAGAGTCCAAATCGGGGCCTCCAAGATAATCATTAAATACATAAACTTTTGTATTGAGATAATCACGCGATGGCCCAGTACCTGTTAAATAGTACTTAAAGGTAAAACCGTAGAGCGTGCAGGGTTCCGCAGGGGTAAAACGTTGCACCACAGTAGCATTAAAACCGGATGATTCAACTCCATCTGATTCTCCATCATCGTAAACAATCTCGACCAGGTCTTCCAGAGGTGGTGGAGGCTCTTCCCAGCTTAGTGGGACATAGCCGTCTAAATCCGATAGTGCTGTAAGGCCTGGTGGCCCCTGCGCCAGAATTGTTCCTAAGAATAATGGCAACATTAATGAAAATACTAAAATCTGTCTCTTTCTCATAATCTACTCCGTTTTTAGGGTATCGCGCATTTCATAGTAGCCATTTTCGGCATTTAGTAGCCAGAAAGTGGCCTTGAGTGCGCCAAGTGCGAATACCTGGCGTGAAAAAGCGCGATGCGTTATAACTATCTCTTCATCCGAACCAATCAGATATATCGAATGCTCTCCAACAACTCCGCCACCTCGTACCGAATGCACGCCAACTTCGGCGATCTCGCGGCGATGTTTGCCTTTATCTCTACCATAGAGCACTTTACTTTCGGGAGCTTTCTTATTATTGACAATTTCTTCGACAATCGACAATGCAGTTCCTGATGGTGCATCTTTTTTCCGTTTATGATGTCTTTCTATGATTTCGATATCGTATTCCGGTAAATAATTTGATATAATCTTGGATATTTCTACCGTAACATTTATACCCGGGCTCATATTCGGCGCCCATAGGACACAGATTTTCCCGCCGGCTTCTTCAAGCATACTTTTCTGCTCATCGGAAATTCCCGTCGTGCCAGAAACAAATGCAACATTGTTTTCTACGCACCATTCCAATGCATTCTGCATTCCATTTGGCGTGGAAAAATCGATGACAAGGTCGATATTCTCCAATGTCGAGAAATCTTTGTACACGGGTATTTCCCAGATTTTGCTCTCATCTTTGGTATCGATTCCAGCTACTACATCGAGAGCTGGCTCTGCCAATGCCGAAATCAGCACCTGCCTGCCCATATGCCCGAGAATACCGTTTATAACTATTTTCTTTATTTCGCTCATTATTTGATAAATCCTCCATCGAAAAGAGTATTTATGAGTTTTTCGCGAGTATCGTCTGCCATTCTAAGAAGCGGAAGCCTACAATCGCCAACTACTGTACCCATCAAGTTCATAGCTTCTTTGAGCGGTACTGGATTGCCTTCTAAAAATAGTGCCTTGATTATCGGGAACAGCTCATAATGCCTTTCCATAGCAGTTTTCATGTCGCCTTTGTGGAATGAATCGACCAGCTCGGTCATCTTTGCCGGCAGAAGATTTGCAACTGTCGAAATAACGCCCACAGCGCCGATTGAAAGCATCGGCAAAGTCAAAGAATCATCGCCAGAGTATATATGAAAATTGCTTGTATTATTATAGATATAGCTGACAGCATCTATGTCGCCAGATGCTTCTTTGATTCCCACGATATTGTCAACTTTCGATAGCTTGCAAACGGTTTCCGGCAGAATACCCTTGCCTGTCCTTCCGGGGACATTATATAGTATAACCGGAGGCCCGACTTTTGCGATCGCACTGTAGTAGTGAATCATGGCATGTTGCGATGGCTTGTTTCCAAATGGGCTGATTACGAGAATATAGTCTGCGCCAAGGTCTTTGGCATTTCTGCTCATCTCGATAGCCTTTGCCATAGAAGAAGAACCGGTGCCGAGTATTATGGGCACTCTTCCAGCAGATTGTTCTTTGGCGACATTTAGCAACCGATTTCTTTCTCTTGCAGATAGTGTAAAGCTTTCGCCAGTACAACCAGCAACAAGTATTCCAGAGGTGCCAGCTTCGATATGTTTATCGATAAGCTTTCGAAGAACATCTTCATCGATTTTATTATCATTAAATGGAGTTACCAGAGCAACAATTGAGCCTTTTATCATATTCCTCCTAACAGCGGATTTTTGCAAACTGTCGATACTAGTGGAAAATACCAATAGTATTCGAAATTATTTTATATAATAAACACTAATAGCCATTATTTGTCAATGGAAATGCTATTGAATCGCTGCTGCAGATTTCAAAAAAAATCAATCAAATCAATTTTTTTATTGCGAAAGTTTCAATTAATTTTATATTAAGGCTAATGCGCGATTAGCTCAGCTGGCTAGAGCACCTGCTTGACATGCAGGAGGTCATTGGTTCAAGTCCATTATCGCGCATTTTTTTTATTTCAACCATGCGCCTTTGAGAGCCATTCGA
>JBKHBT010000083.1:0-15153 GCA_046542255.1 Candidatus Zixiibacteriota bacterium
TTTAAAGCCATATATGTAACATAATAAATATACCCAAAAGGCTTTACTGATGTTTTAGCCTGAAAAGTATGACAATGCGGAACAGCGCATTGTCTGGACGCTCGCTTCCATAATCTCGTCTATCAGGATTGAAATATTCTTAACTGCAAATTGTTTATAATTGAGTAAATAGCGCAAGTTATCTTACGATAACACAGAATCGAGGAATTATAGGTTACCAAATTGAATAAAAAGACTGGTAGTAAAACCACTTATCTCAGGGTCTTTATATAATTCGAAATCCGGGCTGAGCATTCCGCGATAGCTTAAACCATAACCCAACCTGATGAAAAGGCTTAGGTTCAGCATAATACTGATGTCTGGTTCGATGGCAAAAAATAGATCGTCATCTATTGCTTCGGGCCTTGTGAATTTGCTTTCATCGAATGAGAATGTTCCTCCGCCCACTATAAGCCCCGAGCTAAATCTGAAAAGACTTGAGCTTCCGGGTATAAAGCGAATATTAAATCCGCCATAAGTCATATCATCCAAATGATGCGCATCGCTTTCGCCAAAATCCACTTTGATAAAATTAGTAAATCCCGATGCCCCTAAAAAGAAAGAGCCAGAGTATATTCCAGCATGGACACCAGCCATAGGCACATTCTCTTTGTAGAATCTGCTGTATTTGAGATCGCCTCCAAAAATAAAAGTACTCTCGCAAAAAGCAGAACTGACAAATAAAAAGAAAAATAGCAAATACTTAGCTATTGATTTTGAAATTGTAGTATTTATGTTTCACCTCGAATGATTTATTGATCAATAAAATCACTTTAATGTGCATTTTCATATAAACTTCTGACGGGACGCGATAATTATCGATATAATCGAAATTAAAGGCCATTTCAAAATGCTTCATCCCGGTCATTTTCTTCGACATCGTAAACTCAATTCTTCGAAACAGGCTATCTTTGACAGTGAATAGGGCCTTGCCTTTAATGTAATCTTCGCCGGACTTAAGTGGCTCGAAGCTGATTTCATAGGCTTCTTCACCATTATAGTTTTTTGTGCCGATATATTCGAAATCGTATATCGTGAAACCATCTTCCGAAAACGGGAAATTCTCCCCTGCAGTGGACATGCTCATTCGTCCATTACCATCATTATCACTATCTGAATCCTCGTCATCATCATCATTCGGCCTATCTAGGTCGAATTCGCCTATTGTCTCTTCTTCTATCACTTCCCTTTCGATTTTATCTTCAGATTCTTTGAAATATTTGCTTTTTGTGATATGCCGGCCAATTTCATTGGAAAAATCGCCTTTATGATATTGAATAGTCGTTTCATCCGCAAGGTATGAGATTTTCTCCGGACTTTCGTTTTCATCGGATTCAATAGATTTCTTTACGAATAAATCGGCATCGAATGCACTTAGATTTGCTGACATTATCGTAAAAAGCAAAGTTGTTATAATTATTTTTTTCACAATAAAAATGGGCTATCACTCGATGGAAATAGCCCGTTTGTAGATTATTCGCTTTTTAATGTATATTTCTCGTGAGATTCCTGATACATATTGTAAGACTCTTTCTCACCTGTCTCGACATTGATTGCTGTTTGTTCGAGATCGATAATCCATGAATACTTGCTAAAAACTAGATGGCCATTTTCAAAGTCGAAGTAGAATTCGCCACGGCCTTCGCCCATTCCTTCAGCGATAACATCATAGCTGTTTCCATTGGCATCTTCGCCACTGGTTTCGGTATTGACATTGATATCGATAGTAACCTTGACTTTGGCGCATTTATGTCCCTTGTACATGACAAAATCGACAAGCTCATATTCCTTGGTTCTTGATTGCTCATTGAAACCGCCATCTTCTAATGAAGTTTTGGTTTCATTTGTTACATCCCATTTCGAACCAATTTTGACCGGTTTCGGAGGGAAATAATCGAATATTATCGACGTATAGTCATTAGCCATCGATTCACCGCGATTCATTCCGGCTTCATCGAAAGTAAGCTCTTGGAGGCCTTCCCAATCTTTCATCTTGCCGTCTTCACGATTGACGATTATGGTAAGAGTTTGGCCTTCGAGTTCATCTTCTTCATCATCGGATTCTTGAATCTCGCCGTTGACAAATGTACCCGATTCCATCTGTCCAAAGGTATAAGAAACTTTAATTTCTTCATCGGTAACATTCTCTGTTGTGATGTCCAATTGGCGTTCGCTCTTTGTAAGGATCGATCTCGAAGCCTGTGTCGTAATAACTTCGCCGACAGCATCGGACTTATTCACGAATGAAAGAGTATTTCCGATAGATGGTTCATAAGAAATTACCATCCCTTCTGTCCGAAAATCTCCCATAATTTGCTTGCCGCCGCCGCAGGAGAAGAATAAAATTGCTAAAACAGGTAATAGAAGGAGCTTCTTCATTTAGCCTCCATGCTTTTTATTAGATAATTTTTTTTGTCCAAGTTTTTTTGCCGTCTTTATCTATTAGGCCTTCGATAAGTGCTTTTTCAGATGGCTTTTCATCTGAAATTATCCATGCATCTAAAAGACGGTCTTTAATTTCTTTAATATCTTTTTTATTATGATGAATAATTGCTATTGCATCGCCCTTTTCAATTCTATCGCCGAGTTTTTTCATAATCTCAAAACCGACCGCAGGATCGATGATGCTATCCAGCTCCAGTCTTCCAGCGCCCAGTACAACGCCAGCATAACCGATTTTCTCTGTATCGGCACTTTCCAGATAGCCAGATTTCGGAGCTTTAACTTCTGTTTTGTATTTTGCAGAAGCAAGCTGTCCCGTATCGTTTATGATGTTTCCATCGCCGCCCTGTGCATCGACCATTTCGGCGAATTTTTTGAGAGCTTTGCCACTATCTAATGCCTTTCCCGCCATATCGATTGCCGAATCGAAATCATCGGCTTTATTGCCCATGACAAGCATCTCCGCAGCAAGAGCCATAACGATCTGATAAAGCCGGTTCTCTCTAAAATCGCCACGCAAAAATTCAATAGATTCCAGAGCTTCTAGGGCATTGCCGACATATCGGCCCAAAGGTTCGGACATATCTGTCAGAAGGGCCTTTGTTTCGACATTATGCAAATTACCAACAGCAATCAGGTTATGCGCAAGCTTTTCGGCTTGTTTTGAGCTTTTCATAAATGCGCCGCTTCCGACTTTCACATCCAGGATTAGGGCATTAGCACCTTCGGCTATTTTTTTGGACATAATGCTGGCCGTTATCAGCGGAATGGATTCTACGGTTGCGGTAACATCGCGCAGGGCATAAATCTTGCCATCGGCAGGGCATAGGTTCTTGTTCTGAGCGGCTATTGCAAGATGGTGTTTTTCTACAAGCGAAATAAATCCTTCGGCTGTGAAATCTGTATTGAATCCGGGCATCGATTCGAGCTTGTCGAGAGTGCCGCCGGTATGGCCGAGGCCACGCCCCGAAAGCATAGGAACAGGCACGCCCACTGCAGCGACAATTGGCGCAAGAATAAGGCTGACCTTATCGCCAACACCACCGGTTGAATGCTTATCCACAAGCGTATAGCCTGATAGGGTAGGAAACTCCATCTTGAGGCCGCTTTCAATATAAATACTTGTTAATTCTGCGATCTCATCGGGTTCCATGCCATTGAGAAAGATAGCCATCAAAAATGCTGATGCGATATAATCTGGAACATCTTTATCTAGATATTTTGTTATAAATTCACGTACTTCGGTGGCTTTGAGTTTCTCGCCATCACGCTTTTTTTTTAGAATTTCTCTGGGATGCATTTATATCCAGTGTTTACTTGTATAGCAGGATACTGCTGATATCAGAGAACCCGCTTTCCTTACCGGCGCAGTTTACAATATATAGGTCATTATTTCTTCCTTTTTTTCCGAAGAAATTTGGGACTCTTTCGATATAAAAACCGCATTGCGCATCTGCTTTTTCGCCAAGAATATGGTAATCAGAAATGATATCGGCTTCTTTACCACCGAGATAGACATCAACCCGGCCATTACGGTAGAAACCGATGTCACTGTATGGTGAGCCAACCATGATATCGGCAAATCCATCATTATTAATATCTCCAGCATTAGAGACAACTCTTCCGGTCATATCCTTTGGGTTTTGGCCAATCATTCTCATAAATGGTTTATCTCGAATGACTTTTCCCCCAGTATAAACCATGGCAGCACCTTCGTTATTTGAGCCTCCGCCCAAAGAACCCACGATAAAGTCATCTATACCATCGCCATTGACATCGCCAGCGCCATCTATGGAATATCCATAGTTCTCATCGACATTGTCACCAGTGAGAGTAATCATCGGTTTTTTGCTAATTACCGAGCCACCTTTGTAGATATAGACAGCACCAGCATTTTTGACTCCGCCAGCGTCATTATAGCTGGCAGAAACGATAAAATCATTAATCTTATCGCCTGTAATATCTCCGGGAATACAAACTACCTGGCCGAAATTATCTCCAGGCCTTTCGCCTTCGATTTTGAGATCAGGATTTCCGAAATCTCCGCCACCGAGAAAAACATAAACAGCGCCGGAATAATTGCTACCAGCATAGCTGGCTCCTATAAGAAGGTCTGGCTGATTATCGCCATTTATATCTTTGCCGCCGGCTATCGAAATGCCGAACCAGTCATTTGCTCTTTCACCAGTAAGTGATAGATAGGCTTTGGTATCGGGTTTTTCGCCGCCCTTATAGATATATACTTTGCCTGCATCGGTATAAGTGCCATCATTTCTGGGTGCGCTTATTGCAAAATCATCAAAGCCATCGCTATCGAAATCGCCCATCGGCGTAATCGAAGAACCGAAAAGATCGCTTCCTGTTTCGCCCTTTAGGACGAGGTCTGCTGTATTATCGAATGATGAGCCACCGTAAAAGATATGTACCTCGCCGGGCTGTTTTTTTACTGTGTATGAACCAGGTGCGGCAACTGCAAAATCTGTATAGCCATCTCCATTTACATCCCCGACCGATGAAATCATTGTTCCAAATCGATTGCCTTTTACTTTGCCATCTATGCGATCTACAAATTTGAGATCCAACGATAAAAGGCTAAAAGAAAGCATTGCAAAAACTACAAGGGCAAAAAGTACACTCTTTTTCATGGTTTCCTTCCCGTTTATAAAAACAAAATTTTCTATAAATTGTATGTCCGAGACAATCTAATATCAGGCTCTGACATAATAACTCTAAACAGTAAAAATTATAAGAATCATTGCCCTACAAGTCAAGAGAATTCTAATGCTAAATTAAATTAATTTTATATATAGAACGAAATAGCCCCAAAAAAAAGCATCCGAAAAGTCATTATTTCGGTTGGCAATAAAAATTGTTTTGCTTAAAAATATTATGTGCTTAATATTATAGAAGCAGAGAGAAGAAAAATTAAATTTTTGTCAAATGAATGATTTAGTTAATCAGTTAAAACAAAAATATGATGATTTAAGCAAGCTTATCAAAATCATTGGTTCTGTCGGTACCAGTCTCACTCAAAAGAAAATAGCTAATGAATATTGCAATCTGTTTAATGAAATTAGAAATATTTTAGAGCTGCCCATTTTCGATGAAAAATTTGGATGCATCGATAAAAACAAATATAAATCTAATGGTTTTCTTAGTGAAGATGGCCAAACAGAAATAGTAAAAAATGGCCTGAAGCTCATTTCATTTCTCGAAGATGTTATCGATGATCCAGATATTATCTTCAAAGCGCGAAATCAAGAGCTCTCCAAAAAAAGCAGTAATTCACAAAAACTGGAAGGAAAACCAGCTCAGAAAGAAAAATCGATTACTAAAGAAACAGCTAAAAAAAATATCGATAAAAAATTAAAAGATGCTATTGATAAAACTCTCATGAAAACACAAAAAAAAGAGGTTCAGTCCGGAGAAGTCGATGATGAAGATATTCTCCTGGATTTCGAGAAAAGCCAGGAAATTTTCGATGATGATAATCTAGATTTCAATCAGCTAATAATGCAAGCAGATAAACCAGAATTGATTTTAGAAAAGCAAAAGGATTTCAGCCTGGAACCTGAAACTCCAAAGTCCGAAGATGAAAAGGCCGAAAATCTAAAGATAACAAAACCCAAAAAAAACAAACTCGCCCAAAAAGCTGAATCGATTCTTATAAGCTCACAGATAGCCGAAAATGGAAATCAAAGAAATAGATATGAGAAACCTAAAAAAAATGGCGGACAAAAAAGAATCGAAAAACCAATCGAGAGCGTATTTGCTGAAAAGAATGTGCAGAAACCTAAAATCGAGCCGGCTAGTGTATTTGTTAGCTATAGCCGGCAAAGCCATGCCCTATTCCTTTTGAACAATTATCTCTATGCTCTCGGAGTTATTCCTATTATGGTTATGCATAAACCAAATGCCAGCCGCGAAGTATCTGAGCTTGCTACATCACAGATGAAAAGCTGCGAATGCGCAATCATTCTTGCGACAGGCGATTTGAAAACCAATTCCGGTGTCTTTAAGTATCCATCGAATATCGTCATAAAGGAGATAATGGAAGCACGGAAAATATTCGATGACAAAATCATATATTTGCTCGAAGAAAATGCCAAATTCCCAGAAAACATCAAACCAGATAGCTATGATAGCTTCACTGATGACAATCTAAGCGAAGCTTTTATCAGAATCGTCCATCGCTTTCGCAAATATGGCATCATACAATAATCTAGAAAACCGGTTCTGCGCCGATTGTACCTATCAAGGATTCATAGTAAGCTTCGGACTTTTTATATTCTAAATCTTTATGTGCACTATCGAGTTTTTGCATTAAATTCATCTTGTCGATCAAAGATTTATTTCTTTTGTCTTCTATGAAATTCTCGAGATCTTCGATATGCCTTTTCATTTTATTGATATCCAGATTCTGTTTGTATTTCAGGCGTTTTTTATACCATTGGCTTTTTATTACATATTCAGCATCGAAAAGCTCGCGAATTTCGCTATCATCTATTGTTTTTCCATCGAAATGGTCATAGACCATAATATGCAATAGCGCCTTAAGAGGCGGGATTGCTTTTTCAATGGAACCGTCATCGAAATACATCCTGGCAACTCGCCTCTGAGAATCGACGATATTATCGACTCCATCTACAAAGGCTTGCAAATCTTCGGTCTCGGGGCGAAGGATTTTCTCTGGAAATACCGCCTGTGGTTCATCGAAAATTCGGCCGAAATACCTAAATAATAGATTGGAAGTTATCCTGTAACCCAACCTTGATGCTTTGACAGTCCGTCCTTGATATTCGAAATCCTCGACTTTTTCAAGAGAGCCTTCTTCGATTAATTTTCTGGGATTTTGTAATTCTTCATTCATTCGAGAAAATAATTCGGGTACCAATATGCTGATGTCATGGTCGATGCGACTATTTACACCGATAAATCCTGCTGCGGAAGTATAACCATGATAGCCAGTAAGGATGTATGAAAGCAAAGCATTATTCAAATCCGGTACCGGTGAAAGCATATTAAATGGGCCTTTTGTGAGTGCGCCTTCGCTTCCAGCGCCTGTCGTGGAAGGCGATTTTCCTGAAAGGCTGCATATAAAATCCATGAAAAGTTCGGGCAATTCTTGATAGTGGATAGGATTATAAACAGAAAGAGGCTTTATACCTTTATCTGGCTCGGGAGGGTTATTGCGCCTTGCCGGCAAGACAGAATCAACTGCAAAATATAGCGGCTCACTCTCGGGAATTCGCTTTTTCAATCTCATGCCGATCTCTGCCAGATAATATTCAATAGGATGTGAAAAATCCGGCCGGGTCTGAAGATAACGCGGATTTGTGCTTCGCGAACCATCCGGCATAATCCTTGGATGTGATGGCGATATAAAAAAGCTATTATCATGGTCTAATTCACCCGAGCGGATTATCTTTTTTATCGGCTCGGTGTATTTATCGAAACCGATGGCATCATTCATAATCTTGCGAGCATCCTGAGGAGTAAGTGGCTGATAATTGGTGATAAAGACATTGTTTCGTGCAAGGTCCTGCTCGGCTTCTTTGTCATAGCCCTTATGAATAGCCTCGTCCGGCCTCTGGAATAGACGGTATTCGCAATTTGTCAGAAGTTTTACACTTTTGGCATCTACTGGCGATTCGATATATTCAAATCTATTGGCTGGTAGAGTTGTCGATGCTGTTATGTCGTCTTCCATCTGAATTTTAGCCGATGCGATAAAATCATTACGAAGTCTGTGTACAGACCATGAACCATCTTCTGCATAGCCAACCCTCAAAAAGGTATCGATGATCTTACGGCCATTGAAATAAAGCTCATGCCCACTCTGGCCATTTATTTGATTAACACTGAAATACTTTTGCCAATTTCCTTTCCATTCGGGGCGGTAGAATCGCTTGATGCAAAATACAAGCCCTTTTACATTATGTGGGATAGATTGCAAAAACTCATTATATTCATCAGTGCAGTATTCCGAAGGAGTCAGAAGCTTTATAACAGAACCGAGCGATCTTTCTGGTGAAAGCAAGGGCCGGGAAGATGTCTTTCTTTTCTTGTGTTTTTTCCAGCGGTTTGAATAGTCATAGTTAATTATCTTGTCTGCCAGGGCGAAATCTTTTTCGACATCGGAAATATGGAATGGCCCGTAAATAACCGAATTCAAAAGCGATTTGGATATCTCTGATTTACCGCCGCCAGAGACAGTACATGGCTTATGACAGAATACACCATCGGCTACTGTGCCAACCAGCCGCCAGGTTGGCGCAGATGGATGCTTTTCCATGTGGATTTTGTAGCCATCTGGATATATGTAGTAATGCTTTGGAAGAAGAGTCAAACTTCTTTTTTGGCCGCCATATTCCCAACTCACCTTTTCATCATATAGGTCGAATATTGCATTTTCTGGAATGTAATGAATATTTGGGAATTTTATATCATCGGCATAATTACCATCATGAATATTCATTATACGCGAATAATTCTTTTTGACATCCTCAAATTTATAATTGGTTTTGGCAAATGCTTTGTCCGAGAGATTATATTGAGGGAAAACAAGCGTGCCACCGGCATGTTCTTCTTCGACATTGCCCATTAGATTGGCAGCATAAGAGAGCTGGGTTTTGATTTCCTTTTTGGAATATCCGAAATAATTATCTGCGATAATAGTTACTACGCGTCCCTTTTCATCTCGAGCAGTTATCTTAAATGGCGAGCCGTCATTGTATAGTTCGGTTTTGGCTTTCCAGCACATTCCTTCTTTTCTTTGTCTTTCGGTAGCATAGTCATAGTGTGGAAGGCCGAGAGCTTCTTTGCGGATTTTCGTAAGGTGTGGAGCCAAAATTATGCATCCTGTATGGCCACTCCAATGATCTATATCCAATGCCGCATCATTTTCTATGAGATTGGGGTCACCGGCATTGCCAAATACCGATTCGACAAAATCTAAGGTGCTAACCAGAGATGCTGGAACAATAAAGCGAACTTCGATACTCTTATGAGGCATTTTGCCCTTTATCCCTGGCGATACAATCGGCCTTTGATATAGCGATACAAAAGAATGCGCTTGATTTTTCTGCGATGCTGTGAAAGGTACTTCCATAAGTTCCTTCGGAGGCATCATAGCTTCTTGAAACAGCCTCGCAAAAACGATTTTGGGTACGAGTTTCTTGTCATGAGGAACAAGCGGCCCACCTTCGACGATATGAAATGACCCTTTGGTCGTTCTTCTATCATGCTTGGGATTATTAAGAATGCCCTGTTTGATTCTATATGAGTTGATATATTCGCTTTCGTAAACATTGCTATCAGGAGGCAGTGAAAGAAAGCGTGCGAGGCCGTATCTATCGAGAATAAAACTCTCATCGGGCATATTCAAATTCTCATCGATATCATCGAAATATTGATGGAGAAAGTCCTGTATTCGCCTATCAACGGGGCAAAGGTATGATTTAAGGAGACGTTTTTGCTCCTGGTAATTTTCGATAATATTCGACATCAGTTCTATGAATTCTTTGTCTTTTCTGGAATCTATTTTGGACTCTTCTGAGCTTTTGGGCTGGTCATAAATTAATCCTTCGCCTTTTCTGACATGCCATGGCTGTCCTAAAGCAGCGAGTTTGAGATTGATGTAGCGACGAATATTTTTCTGTGATTTAAATCCGGCAGGGTCGTCTGTCATGCCAATAGACTTTTCGATATCCATAGCGCCTCCTATGGTTCTTGAATTTATTTTCTTTAATTATCGGCAACTCACGGATGAACTGAAAATTCTTATCTAAAATAAATTTATTTTATCTTTATTTATCCGGGATAATCATGGTTTCCAGACTTCGCCTTCTTCAAATTCGATAAGGTCGGCAGATATCTCGCCGATTACGATTTTCGTAACCATCTTAACGGGCATTTTTACTTCATTGTCTGTAACCCAGATGAAAATTCGGCCCTTCTGGTCGAATAGCCCAGGTGTTTTGAGTATAGGCTCTACGACAAGGCAATTGAATGTTCCGGCTGGCACTTCTATCTTCTCGCGCCGGTGAGTAACCACGAGGACGGGATAATTTTTGCCATCTGTGTGATTGGGTAGGGGAATAGAGTCGCCTATTTCAAGCTCGAGAGTCCTGGCATAATAGAATGATGATAGGATATCTTGCACACGCGGATAAGTCTCAATATCGTAATCTTTGGATATTGCACGATTATTTTCCTGATCGAATTTAATCCATTCATTCGCTTTATAGTCGCCCTCAGAAAGATGTTTCTCTGTGCGATATGAATAAAGGTTTTCTGCATCCCAAATGCTGGTAAACATATCCTGAACCGGAAAAATCAGGTTGAAAGCCTTATTAGTCCATGCACGCGATTGTATCAAATAGCATAGATTTTCTTCATATTCGATAATTGTTGGTATAGAAAGCTCGCCATAACCGGCTTTGACCGGTCCATAGCCGACTTCAAAAAGAAGCTTTTCTCCCAATCTGACCGCTTCCAAATTAGATGGGCGAGGTACCTCTACATCATCGAAGGCCCGTAGATGTTTCTCACGTTCTTCCTTAGGGGCGACATCTGCGATCAATGGAAGTAGTGCAATTAATACTATCGATATAGTCAGTATTATTAGAGTCCTATTTTTCATCGGTGTATTCCTTTTCTAAATTTGAAACCAGATGCCTTATATGGTCTTCGATTATTTTGCCGATTTTGCGGTAATAATCGAGATCTTCTCCAATTGGGTCGGGTATGTTTTTATTCGAGCTGGGATTTCCAAAATTGCTGAGGAATTCAATTTTCCCAGCCGATGAGGGGAAAGCATTTTCGATATAATCTTTATGCTTTTTTGACATTACAATGATTTTTTCGGCCTCCTCTGCACTTTCACGGTCGATATGTTTGCTGATATGGGCATTTATTTCTGCGCCATATTCCGAAGCGACAGTGGCAGATTTTTCGGATACTGGCATTTGTCCGATATCTAATGTACCTGCCGATGATATTTTGAAATCATTTTCATTCAAAATGTCGCTATTTATAATATAATACTTTAAAAGACCCTCTGCAAGAGGACTTCTGCAAATATTTCCGCTACAAACAAATAATATTTTACTTTTCATAGCTTCTAATTACTTTTAAATTTGGAAAAATTCGGCCGATATTGGAAAGGTCCGCTTTTCCACATCTTATAATTTCTACGCTCTCGGGAAAATGCTCAGCATTTATCATCGTAGATGGCGAGAAATAGTCATCGACCTTTTTTTCATTCCAAAATGGAAGGTATAGATGTTTTTGTTCATAGACGATGGCATCTGCTATATCGCTGTACATATCGACAATTTTTTTTCTCTTTAGCAGGGGTTTTTCTCCAGCTCGATTAACGCTTGTCGAAGAAATCGGATCGCCAATATATTCCAATGTTTTATTTACGAAAGCATGTTCTGAGACGCGGAATGCGATCAAATTATCAGGCTCGAATGGCGATTTGATTTTATGTGGTAGGAGAAATGTATAAGGCCCGGGCCAAAGCGATTCTAAAAGCGGCAAATATTTTTCATAATTAGCAATATAATCCGAAATCCATTCGAATTTGATAAGAAGAATCTGCGGCTTTTTTGCTTCTCTATTTTTTATGCGGTTTATTCTATGGAGGCCATCCTTATTAGACAAAGATGCGCCAAATCCATAAAGAGTCGAAGTAGGATATATTATTAGGCCACCTTCATTTAATATTTTAGAAACAAAATGAGCTATTTCGGTAATATTGTTTTCGGAAACGGCAAAAAAATTCATTCTTGTTTAATTATCCTATCTCGGACAATCCATGCATCCGAAAGGCCTTTTACTTTTGTTACCTCATCGAGAAGTTCTTTGGCATCCTGTTCTTTTTCGCAATTGCCTACTCTCAATTTGAAGTATGGTGGTTCATAAGGCCTATAAACTTTCATTTCCAACTCTCTTTCGAAATGTGCCACAAGCGAATCGGCCTCTTTTTTGTCTGTTGTCGTTATCAGTTGAACACGCCAGCCTTGCATATATTTTCTGTCGGAATCTCCACTGCTATGCGATTCGCTGAATATATCGACATTTTCATCATCGGATTGCTCTGTGCCCGGCCTTTTTTCTTCAACTATGACTTTAGGCATTTCATTTTGTGCTACTTCATTGATATAGTGCTCAGAATCGGCCTGCGATTCTTCGGTTTTTCGTGATGGCAGATACATGCTCTGGCATCCGATGAAAAATAGAAATGCAAAAAGGGCGAAAACGGTTTTACATATATTCTTCCAATTCACCATTCTCCTTTATTTTTTTTACCAGTTCACCGACTTTGGAATGCTCATGCGAAGACATAATAAGAAGCACATCATCAGTACGTACGATTATTGCATCAGAAAGTCCAAAGGTTACGATGGGTTTATCGGTTTTATTGTAAACAACTGTTTGAAAACTTCTGTAATTTTTGGCTTCGCCGATAACGGTATTTCCATTGCCATCTGAGCCATAGATTCTTGGTAATGCGATAAAGCTTCCCATATCGTCCCATATGAATTTGGCTCTTACAACTGCCACATTACAGGCTTTCTCCATGACTCCGGAATCGATACTTACCTTTTCAGCTCTGTCGAATACGTCCTCGAGTGTTTTCTGGCTATCTGGGGACTCAACAGATTCGCGATATTTGTCGAATTCAGTGGCAAGCTTCGGTGCACAGACATTTGCCTCGCGAGCTATCGAAGATGCTTTCCAGATGAACATTCCGCTATTCCATAGATGTTTCGAGTCGATATAGTATTTATCGGCTATATGACGTTGTGGCTTTTCTTTGAAAGCCTTAACTTTGTAAACATCATTACTGTCAAATTCATCCATCTGTTCGCCGGTTTCGATATAGCCATATCCTGTTTCTGGGCGTGATGGTTCGATACCGAGCAGAACCAATTTATCCGTCATTGCGACTTCTTTGGCTAATTTCAAGCTTTCCAGGAATCTATCGACTGGTTTTATGAAATGGTCGGAAGTCAGGACGAACATCATGGCATCTTCTTCTTTGCCCAGCAAGTAATTTGCAGCATATAGAATTGCCGATGCGGTGTTTTTTCTTTTGGGTTCGACAAGGAAGTTTTCATCTTTGAGCCTTGGAACCGTTTCTTTTATCATATCTTTCATCTCTTTGCCGCTAACAATGAGCACTCGCTCAATCGGGATCATATCTTCTATTCTCGCGATAGTTTCTTCGATCATTGTTTTATCTGAAAAAAGCTTTAGAAGCTGTTTTGGTTTGCTTTTTCTGGAAAGCGGCCAGAGCCTTTCACCGATTCCGCCAGCCATTATTATTGCATAATCTTTCATCTGCTATCCTTTCTTGTATCAATTACAGATATACAAAATAAAAGGCAAAGACCATCAAATTTCAAGTGATTTTCGAGAATTGTGAAGATATAATTTACCACGTTTCTTTATTAGACGAAGACAAAATATTCTATTTATCAAAATTTAATGAACTTACAGTTAGATTTAGATTTATCCAATTTTTGTTATTAAAATGTAAACTTTTTGTATTATTCGATGTTTTTAGAAGGATTTATTGGATAACTTGAAGTTCAATTTCTATCTAATGAAAATCTTTGACCGAAGTTGAAAGAATATTAAAAAGAATACATAAAAACAATAATAAGAAATTATACAAAAATTGCAATTATGCATAAATAATTATGATTCCAATAAATTCTGATTTGCTTTGCCGAATAGGGTAACTCTTTTATATCAAAATATTAACCGATGTGGATACTGAAATACTCACCCATAAAACATCATCTAAAATGTTTAATTATCACTAATAAAATGTCAAAATTTGATTAAAAAACTTGATTTTTCATTGATTCATAGCTTATTTGATATTGAGTGAAACTAAACAAGGAGTTATAAATGTTAAAGACTATTTATTTAAAATTGGCTACAGTAATTGTTCTGGCGTATTTTGTTCTATCGCCTTCTGGGCTATATGCAATCGATATTTCTGATTTATCAGGCATCGAGAATAGAATCACTGTTAGGTATTATCAAAATCGAGACGATTCTGAACCCATTCTGACAAGCCAGATCGATGTAAAAGGTATTTTAAGTGAGGAAGAGCTGAATACTCGAATTTCTGATTTATTTATGGAAGTCAATGGAGAAGCTGGTAGTTATTTCATCGAAATCTCCAGCGGCGATGATATTATTGTCGCAAGAGAGCCGATTGAAATTCATTCTATGATAGAAGATGTGGCGATTGATGAAATTGATTCTGAGGATTCTTCCGATGACATAATGTCTCCTATGGAAGATATGGTAGTGGGTATAGAGATTGGCCAAAGCGGTGAGGATGCAAATATTGTTTCGGATAAGGTAGGTATTGCGACTGCAAGCCCGGAAGGTAAACTGCATATCGAACATACTGGAACTATTGGGACGACATCATATAATATGGGAAATGCATGGCTACGTGTAGGCCCTCTTGGTTTCGACCCAAATGAAATAACAACTACTGGGGATTTGTATATTACAGGGCAAAATTTCGTTCGTCTCGGCTCGGGAAGCAATAATTCAATTCTGCATATCGATCCTTCAGAGCGTGTCGGCATTGGCACAACAAGCCCGGGCAATAAGCTCGAAGTCAACGGCCAGGCG
>JBKHBT010000002.1:0-112967 GCA_046542255.1 Candidatus Zixiibacteriota bacterium
TATGTCAGAACCCTAATGGGTTTTCCTTTCGTCTATCATGGCACCTCCTTTTTAGAGGTTGATCTTGATATTTACCACTAGTTCGATATCCTGCTTTCGTTCTTCATTTCGGCCTCCTTTGCTAAAGGTTTTTCCCCAATAGATAATCCGGATTGCTACTGGTATAATAATATATAAGATATAATTCGGTTTGCAATACATTTGAGTCCTGACATCTCTAAAAATAACTATCGACCGGAATTTTTCAAGACTTAAATCAATATTCAGAATAATCATCGAGCGAGTCCCATTTTTCGCGAAATGTCTTAAGCATTATATAAACAAGCCAACCACCGTAAACAAGGCAAAATACCATACATGCCGAAGCGAGAACTCTGAGAACCGAAGCTAGGAAAAGATCATATTCCAGCATGCCCAGCTCGGTGAGTATCCAGTTCCAGTCATGATAAGCCTCGACTCCGAAAGGGGAAACAAGTGGCAATGCCATCGCGGTTGCATCATTAACATAAGTTGCTACATAATATAGGTTTGTCGCCTCCCAGCCGAATGCTACAGCCACAGCGAAATAATCCCTTTGCTTCAGGAACATCACAAGGCCAATAAATGGCACAATACATTGGAATAATGAGCCTCCCAAAGTCATTATAAATTGCCCGAAAGGCTGGAAAAGGATATGGCCAAGCTCATGAATACCAAGATTCAGTCCGAAGAAAATGCTATTATATAGTGGGCTTTTTATATGCCTAATCCAAACAAAAACAAAAAGCAAAAGCAGAATTAGCCGAAGAAAAGGAAATTTACCGATAGCCCATTCTCTTGCATCCTTGAAATATTCGGCCAAAAAGGCCAAAGTTTTATCAAGGAAATCTTGTTTTTTTTTCATAACCTATTGATTTTTCCTATTATTGTTGAAATGGTTACTTTTATTAATATATTAAATATAAAGCAGTCAAAATTGCAATAATAATTCTATCCCGGAAGAAAAAATACAGATTCTCCAGACAATGCGCTGCTCCGCATTGTCATACTTTTCAGGCTAAAACATCAGTAAAGCCTTCTGCTGTATATATTAAGTATTATATATATTATATATATGGCTATAAAAGAGAAGAAGAAAATAATAAATCTTAACCATTTCTTAATATAAGTTTTATAGGCAGAACATATTAGTACATATTTTTGTTTGAGAACGCTGAAGCTGGTTTATTAAACTTTAGGCTATATTCAGGAGTTAAATGGCCAAGTATTTCATAGGCGCAGTAGCAACCTTCTCGATCTTAATGCTTTTTGCAATCACTATCATGTTATTTGTTAATGCCTTTCCCTTCTTTGGTTTTGATGAGACCAGTGTAAAGGAATTTTTCACAGGTACGCATTGGCGGCCAGATATGGATAATTATGGTTTTTTACCATTGCTGTGGGGAACCCTGCTTGTTACTTTTATAGCAATGTTATTTGCCGTTCCCATCGGGCTCGCTTCTGCCATGTATCTGCATTCTGTCGCTCCATTTGCTTTGCGTGAAACCCTAAAACCCATGATGGAAATTCTTGGAAGCGTCCCTTCTGTAGTATATGGGCTATTCGGTATGACTATTTTAGCTCCTTTTGTACAAAAAATATTGGATTTGACAATAGGACAATGTGCCGCAGTTGCCGGTATAACTCTTGGCGTAATGGTAATCCCGCTTGTAATTAGCATCTCAGAAGATGCACTTGCATCTGTACCAAAAGAATTATCCGAAGCTGCTTTATCTTTGGGAGCGACAAAATGGGAAACCCTGGTTAGTGTCGTAATCCCAGCAGCAAAATCGGGGATTTGGGCTGCACTTTTGCTATCATTCGGCCGCGCTATTGGCGAAACTATGACAGTTCTTATGGTAGCTGGCGGAGCAGCACAGATTGCGTTTTCGCCATTTGATCCTGTTAGGCCGATGACTGCTGCAATTGCGGCTGAAATGGGCGAGACTCCAGCCGGAAGTCCACATTTCCATGCTCTATTTCTCGTTGCAACTGTTCTTTACCTAATAACACTGGCTCTTAATTTGATAGCCAATAAATATGCGCAAAGGCCCAATTAATATGGATACAGTACTGAAAAAAAGACTCAATAAGCAGAAAATCGGTTTTGCTGTCCTTACAATTGCGGCATTTTTCATCATCGCGGTTGTTTTAGCAATAATATACCTTATCGTTTCCAAAGGATACTCTGTGCTTTCATGGGAATTTATAACAAAGCCGCCACGCAAAATGATGACTGAAGGTGGAATCTTCCCGGCTATTGTAGGAACTTTCCTTCTGGGAACCGGCTCGATGCTTTTTGCACTTCCTATAGGTGTTATTACAGCCATCTATACCAATGAATTTGCTCCAAAAGGAAAATTGACAACAATGATCAGGACAGGCACCAATACACTAGCAGGATTGCCATCGATCGTTTTCGGGCTTTTTGGTTTTGCTTTCTTTTGCAAGTTCCTAAATTTCGGAGTATCTATTTTATCTGGCGCTCTTACTTTGGGAGTTATGTCTTTGCCGATTATTATTTCCACATCAGAAGAGGCATTAAAGGTTGTTCCTAAATCATTTCGCGAAGCATCATTATCACTCGGCGCTACAAAAATTCGAACGACTTTCAAAGTTGTACTTCCTAATGCTATTGGCGGTATCGTTACTGGTGCTATTCTTTCTATGGGACGCGCTGTCGGTGAAACGGCACCAATTATTTTTACCGCTGCTACTTTCTATACCAGAAAACTACCGAAATCCCCAATGGATGAAACTATGGCATTGCCATTTCACATATATGGACTCGTTACAGAAGGCCTATTTCCAGAAAAACAGCTTCCGATAGCATTTGGCAGCGCATTAGTTCTTCTTATTCTTGTTCTGCTTCTAAGCGGAATTGGTGTACTTCTGCGATACAGAATAAGAAAAAAACGAAGTTGGTAAAGGAGAATTTATGAATAAAGGTATCGTAGAAATTCAAGACTTCAATCTCTGGTATGGTGAAACAATGGCCCTTAAAGATATTGACCTCCATTTCCCAGAAGAGCGAATAACAGCCATAATGGGGCCTTCCGGCTGTGGAAAATCCACCCTACTTCGCTCGATAAATAGGATGAACGACCTGATCCCCTGTGTTAAGACAAAGGGGCGGATCCTTTTCGATAATCAAAATATATACAATAAGGGATGCAATATCCATAAATTGCGAAGAAGAATAGGCATGGTTTTCCAAAGACCTAATCCATTTCCTATGTCGATATTTGACAATGTTGCATATGGACTTAATATACATAAACTCGCAAAAGGCTCTGAACTATCTGATAAAATTGAATGGGCGCTTAAAGCCGTCAACCTTTGGGAAGAGGTAAGCGATAGATTGCATGTAAGCGCATTCGAACTGTCCGGTGGCCAGCAGCAAAGGCTTTGCATGGCAAGAGCATTGGCCATAGAACCTGAAGTCATCCTTCTGGATGAACCGACTTCCGCTCTGGACCCTGTTTCCGCAGCAAAAATTGAAGAACAATTGCAGGAATTTGTAGGGCAATATACCGTGATAATTGTTACTCATAATGTTGCACAGGCGGCAAGAGTCGCTGAATATGCGGTCTTTATGATGCTTGGTGAAGTAGCAGATTTCGATAAGACTAAGGAGCTATTTGTCAATCCCAAAAATCAATTGACAGAACGATATTTGACAGGTAAGTTTGGCTGATAAAGTCAATTTTACATGGAGTTATTATGCTAGATGAAAAATTAGAACAGTTACAGCAGAAATTTGCAGCACAGGCTGGAAGAGTCGAGAGAATGGTCGAAAAGGCAATAAAATCATTGGTAGATGACAATGAAGAACTTGCCAAAGAAGTTATCAAAAAGGATGAGAGAGAAGTCAATAGGGCTGAAATTGAAATCGAGCAAAATGCAACTGAATTGATTGCTCTTTATTCACCAAAAGCGAGTGAGATGAGGCGAATAATTGCCATTATCAAAGCCAATGGTGAACTTGAAAGAATCGGAGACCAGGCAGTCAATATTTCGATTTCTGCACTTTATCTCATTCCGAGAGTAAAAGTCAAGCCATTAATTGATCTTCCACGAATGGCCGGTATAGTCAAAAATATGATTCACTGCTCTCTGGAAGCATTCCTGTCAGAAAAACTCGAACCTGCGAATAAAGCCCTGCGAGATGATAAAATTGTTAATGAAATGGAAGTCCAAATCATAAGAGAGCTTCTTACCTATATGATGGAAGACCCGACAACAATCGAGCGAGCTTTGAAACTAATCTTTATTACAAAAAATCTCGAAAGAATTGGCGATCTTGCCACTAATGTCTCAGAAGATGTAGTCTATTATTTGACCGGTGAAGATATAAGACACCCTAGATTAAAAAAGGAAAAATAAAATGAAAAGAATTGCTGTTGTTGAGGACGAAAGCGATCTTCGCGAATTATTAAAACTTCATCTCGAAAGAGATGGCTATGAAAGTAAGCTGTTCGCAACCGGCGATGAGTTTCTCGCTGATTTGGATAATTTGATATTTGATATGGCCTTATTGGATATCATGCTACCCGGCACCGATGGGCTTAAAATTTGTCAAACACTTCGTCAAAATGAAAGATTCAAAGAAGTACCCATAATTATCTTGACAGCAAAAGGCACAGAAGTCGATATTGTAGTAGGACTAGAATTGGGCGCAGACGATTATATTACCAAACCATTTTCTCCAAGAGAACTAATGGCTAGAATTAAAGCAATTTTCAGGAGAATGGAACACAAGCAGAGCGAAAAAGTAATCAGATTGGGAGATATTGAAGTTTTTCCTGAGAAGATAATTGTAAAGCTCAAGGGCGAACAAATCGACTTAACAACCACAGAGTTCAAGATATTAGAAGCTCTTGTTCGAAGAAAGGGCCGTGTCTTAACCAGAAGCCAGATTCTGGATCTTCTCGGCGATGATAGGCAATTTGTCCTCGATAGGACTGTCGATGTTCATATTCTAAACATTCGCCGAAAACTCGGGAGCTATGGCAAAATAATACAAACAATTAGAGGCATTGGATACAAAATAATTGAAGATCAGCTCTCGCCAGAGAATAATAAATGAAATTAAGCGTCTTTAGACGACATTATATAATAACCGCTGTAATAATAACTACTATTGCAATATTTTTCAGTATCATTAGTGTATCTTCTAATACTAAAATAATTGAAGATTCCACATATCAAGACCTTAAACATACATCACAACTAATTAAATATGCCTTAAGCGATTCCTTTTCTAATCAGGAGCTTATGGAGCTTTTCAATAAAATTGAAAAGGAAACTAATATTGAATTAGATATCTTTACCAATGATACTCTACTTAGAAAACAAGAAAATTGCTTTTCGATTGAAAGTAAACCTGCAGAAGAAGTACAGACGGCCATTGAAGATTCCACTGGAAGAAATATTCGACAAGTATCCGGCAGTTATAGAATGTTTTTTGCTGAAAAAATGGATAGAAAGAATTCGCCTTTCGATTATATTCTGCGCTCTTCTATCGAAATGGATGATATCAATTATTTTAAGTTTCTAATCATAACCAGAATAATCACAATATCTGTAATTTTCCTTATCGGCTTTATTGCATTATCATACCTGCTGTCTCGCTCATTGCAGAAAAGAGTAAATAGGATAAACCGCCGTATTAAAACGATATCTACTGGAAACAAGGATAAAATTCATAGCAAAGATGAATTTATTACTCTTGAAGAATCGATCGATGAGATGTCTAATAGCTATATCGAGCTTTATAAAACATTGAATACCGAAAAATCAAATCTGCTTCAGATTATTAATTCTCTGGAAGACGGAATCCTGGTTCTCGATGAAAACAATAGCATATTATTACTTAATAAAGCATCTGAAAAGCTGCTTCGAGTAAATCGGAAGGATGCAATATCCAAAAAAGCCCTTGGAATAATTCGAATACCCGAGATCAGGTATTTGATAGAATCTGATAAACCCGATTCTCGTGACTATTCAGAAGGTGATAAGTTTATTAATGCTCGTTCTATCGAAATCGAAGCCATATCACAAAGAGTGGTCCTTTTGCGCAATATAACAGAGCAATTCAAAACCCAACGCTCACAATCGGATTTTGTATCGAATGTTTCTCATGAACTTAGGACACCAATTACTATCATCAAAGGATTTGCAGAAACGATGCTAATGAATGATCTCGGTAAAGACCCAAATCGATATGTAAAAACGATAATTCGACATACAAATCGTCTTATTTCTCTTGTAGAAGACATTATGACGCTTTCAAAAGTCGAACATGAGCAACATCTGAAATTCGAACCAATAAACCTTTGCGCCATTGTCGAAGAAATAAATCATCTATACCACAGCAAAGCCGAAAAAAAAGGTATCATGATTTTCAATACATGTATGCCGGATATGCCCAATGTCAAAGGCGATAGAAATCTGGTTGAGATCGTAATCTCAAATTTAGTCGATAATGCAATAAAATACAATAAAGATAATGGCAGAATTTCAATCAAAAGCGATTATGACGAACACTATGTAACCTTTTCAATCGAAGACTCTGGCATCGGTATATCAGAAGAAGACCAAAAGCGCATTTTCGAGCGATTCTATACCGCCGATAAAGCACGCTCACACAAAGTTGGTGGAACAGGCCTGGGCCTATCGATTGTCAAAAAGATCGTTCTTCTGCACGATGGCAAAATCGAACTTGAAAGCAAATTTGGTATAGGAAGCAAATTTACTATCAAATTGCATATTTTTAATTAATCTTAATATAGATTTAATAAATATTATACATATTTGTAAAAAATGAAGGAGCAAAAAATGAAAAGAGTAATTACAATTATTCTGGCAATCTCAATTAGCTTGATAGCTATTGCAGATGACGACCAACTTGTTCTTGTTGGCTCGACAACTGTTCTTCCTATTGCACAGGCATCAGCCGAGATGTTTATGGACGTAAATCCTAATGCCGATGTTACGGTTCGCGGCGGAGGTTCTGGTGTTGGAATAGCCGCACTCATCGATGGAACAACCGATATTGCAAATGCATCGCGTGATATTAAAGAAGGAGAGATCGAAAATGCAAGAAAAAATGGTATAGAACCTTATGATAATATTGTAGCGTATGACGGTATTGCAATCATAACTAATCCAGCTTCCAAAGTAGATGAACTGACTATAAAGCAGATCCGTGATATTTTTTCCGGCAAGATAACGAATCTATCCGAAGTCGGCGGAATCGATAAGGAAATTGTCATTGTTTCGCGCGATGTATCATCGGGTACTTTTGAAGTTTTCAAGGATTTAGTTATGGAAGGCGCGCCGGTTGATGATGGCGCACTCCGTGTTCAGTCGAATCAGGCTGCTGTTACCACTGTCAAGAATTCAAAATCAGCGATAAGCTATGTCGGCCTTGGTTATGTCAATTCTAGCGTAAAAGCGATTATAGTAAATGATATTGCGCCAACACATGTAAATGCAGCAACAGGCAAATACCCTATCGTCCGTTCGCTTCATATGTACACCGATGGCGAGCCTAAAGGCAAGACTAAGGACTTCATCGACTATGTAATGTCTGAGGAAGGCCAGATGCTGGTAAAGCAATTAGGATATGTCGGAGTTTCTGAGTAATCACCAGTCTATAATTTGATCGAGATAAAGCGGCTTGCCAATCGAGCCGCTTTTTCTTTTGTCTATTCTTATTGGTAAGGTATCATCAAAGAAGTACAATTTCGGATTTTCGATATCGAAGCCCATAAGGAGATCAATTTCCTCATTGAAAAATCGTTTTTCGATTATTTTGCCATTTTCATTGTATTTATAGGTAATACGATGAAAGCCCTGCGAAATAAGAAGCGGCCTTCCATATTCATCGAAAAAGCGCTTTTCTAATAGATTACCCTGCTTGTTGTAGCGGGCAGTCCAGAATGAAAAGCCAGCATCATTTGTCACTGGATTCTGCAAAGTATCGAGGAAATTCCTGCGTATTATATTGTAATCGTCATCATAGAGGTTTTCCACACTATGGCAACCCAAAGCTGTTGAAACTGGAGCTTCTTTGTTATCGAAAAATGCGCTCTTTATCAGATTTCCAGAGATATCATAATCTCGCTCGCAGATAGCATATCCATAATCGCTAACTATTGGGTTTTCTGCAATGTCGATAAATACAAATCTTTTTATTTGGCCAAATCTATTTCGCTCGATTTTGAAACCGGCATAATTTTTATCCGGTAGATTTATTATTTTGCCAATATCATTGCGAAATAGAACTTTATTTACTCTATAAAGTGAATCATATTCGAATGATATAGCAGCATAGCCATCTGCACAGAGTGAAAGCTCATCATGGCGATTCATGAGAAAAATCTCGGTAATCTGGCTATATCGATTATATTTCAGCTTGAATCCCGATATATCATTTTTATTTAGAAATCTTTTTCTGTTTTTATTGTAATATATTATGGAAAAAAGCAATCCATTTTCATAATAATCAAACTCATACATATGAACATTTTTCTTATCTCTTATCGCTTTGCCATCTGGCCCGACAGCTTTTTTAGAGCTTAACCATCCATTTTTATCATATTCATAAACCCATTTCCATATCCCATTCTTATTTGCAATAGGCCGATTCTCCTGTCCGAAATATTTTTCTCCAATGAGGTTACCAAGGCTATCGTATGAATAGATTATTCCACCGATATCATTCCTAAAAAGAGTCGTTTCATCCGAGGTGTCGAAATATCTTTTCCTCATTAGATATCCAAGGCTATCATAGCTGAACTGAACCCCATGAATAGTATTCCGCACTACCCTATCATCATTCGCATCGAAATGGGTAATTAAGATGAGATTCCCTTCATTGTCATATTCTCTATGCTTTTTATAAACTCCATTAGAGTCAGGGATAATACTACCTTTTACATCGATATTGCTTTCTCTAATTATTTGCCCCAATCCATTGTAAAAGAAGTTTTTCCCGGCCATAAATCGATTAATGAACATTCTCTGCCCATCCGTATCGAGATAGAATTTATTTTTTACCCTTTCTTTTTCATTATATTGATACTCTATGCCGGCATAACCATCTTTACAATTTTTCATATTATCATTTTGATCAAAGAATTTTATCGAGAGCACATAGCCTTTTTTAGAATATTCCCATTCGATGGCAGAAATACCATCTTCATTACAGGTTCTATTATGGTTTTTATCGAAATATTCAATCCTGGAAATTCTGTCTTTATCTACATATTCAAGTTCTTCGATACTTATGCCATTTTCATTATATGCTGGCTCACCATTGATATCGAGATATCTTTTGCGAATCAGTCTATCATTTTCATCATATTCGAATATTGCCTGGGCAAAACCATCGATATATCCATAGACAGGCCCATTGTGCTCATCGTAAAACTCGATTTTTCTAAGGGGGCTGCTTCTGTATATCAATTTATCTCGTACACCATCTTTTCGACTCGTGTATTCATTTTCTTGATTTAGGTATTTTTCTTTTAAGATATTTCCCAGGCTATCACGCTCGAAAAATTTGCCATAAATATTCTCGAATGTGTCAGGTTTGATATTACCCGCTTTATTTTGGTAAAATACTTTATTGATGAAACCATTTTGATCATAATATACAGTGTAATTAGAAATCCTATTAGTGAATATTCTTTCTAGTCTGATTTCCGGTGCATTAATTTCATAAATTCCATCTTTAGAAGTTATCTTAATCGCTGATGAGTCTGGCTTTCTTTTCTGGCTTCCGAAATAGTGATATTCGATTTTTCTAATTTGATCATTATTGGGCTTTTTTTCAATTCGAGTAATAATTCGATCTAATTCATCATAATTGAATTCGATAATCGCTTTTCTTTGTAAATCATAGATGATATTACCCGATGAATCATAGGCAGTAATTTTGAATATCTTATCATCTTTTGATTCAACATCATATAAAAAGCCATTATCCGATTTCGCATCTATGATAGGTTTTCCATATTTATAGTCTATTGCCCCGAATTTCTTATCTTTTTCTTTTGGCTCTACTTGCATTAAAAAAAAAGCGATAATCAATATAATAGCAATAATGACAAGCGAGATAAGAACAGGCAAAGCATTTCTTTTCGGTTTGAAAAATTTGTCATATTTTCTGAGGAAATCGATATCGATATCCAGTATAGTAGCGATAATCCGATATATTTCAAGCCTTCCCTTTTTTCTCAGTGAATTCGCTCTAATGAATCTAAAATCCGATTCGATTGGCGTGAATGGCTCTTCGAGTTCTTCGATTGTCCCATCATCAGATGCAATAACCCTGTTTATAAATCGCAATGCATAAGGATAGGCTTCATTTGGCTCTCCATCGATAAGTATCGCAATTATCTTATCAGCACGCTCTAATTCCTGAAAATAAGAAACCGAGGAATTCACCCACTCGGATTCTGGTGTATTCGTCGAGCAAATAACTATAAGCGTTCTTGACTCTTGCAAAATCTCCCTGGTATTCTCATCGATTTCGTCAATTGGATTTTCATTGGTATCGATATAGATATCACGTAATTTTGGCGGAAGATCATATTTTTTTTGTATCTGTTGGGGTATCTTATAGTTTTCCAGCAAATTTTTTAGCCAAATTGCCCACCTTGCATCAGCATCCACATTACGAAAACTGATAAAAGCATCATAGACTGAATTTGTATCGAAATAATCGCTTTTCATAGCCTCAACTTAAGTTAAACTATGATAAAGCAAAAGCAAAATTCATATCTGGTCAAGAGTTTTATTTGTCGATAAAAAGATTTATTAATTCAATTCAATACTTTAAGAGATTTTAAGATATTGATTAGTCTTTTTCTTTCGATAGGTTTTTTCAAGAACTTATCTGCATGCCCTCTTATAGATCTTACAATATACATTTTATCCTGAGAACTTGTTATCATTATTATTTTGGTTCTTTTTTCTTTGGCCACATGCTCAGACTCTTCAAAATTTCTAATTCTTTCTAAAACATCGATTCCGCTTGTAGTTGGTAGCATAATATCTAATAAAATAACATCATATTTTGACTCGGTAAAATATTGCTCTTTGAATGCAAAAAAACCAGGATCTCCATCAGTCTCTACATCGCAATTGCCATATTTATGCAAGATCTCTTTTAAGATTTCATGTGTTGAAAAATCATCATCGATTATTAAAGCTTTCATTGCGCCTCCATTTTTTCACTCTCTATATACTTCGGAATTTCTGGGAATTTCTTTACTTAATCAATATTATAACGAAATTCACCTTCTTGCTCGCTACTATTATATTATTTATTCATAAATCCATTTTTTTCATGCTTTTACTTGCATTGCTTAAATTTTTTGTTTATATTATTTTAAGTAAATTGCAAAGTTAAACAATAGCCCGGAGGAAAAATGTCTAAAATAATCTCGGGTATAATTTTTATATTAATATCTATTGCCTTAGTATTTTCTGGTTGTGCCAAAAAGGGAACCGATGATAATAATGATAATGGCACCAATAATGCTCCTCAGATTCAAAGCGTTAGTCCAAGCAGCGCTTCAACCAATGACGTAATAACTCTTACAGTAGTTGCCACCGATGAAGATGAAGATGACCTTAGCTATAGTTGGAGTGTAAGTGGAAATAATGGTACATTGCAACCACCAACTACAGGTTCTTCGGTAAACTGGATTGCTCCATCGAGTGCTGGAACATATCTTGTCACTATTACCGTAAGCGATGGGGATCTAACTGATAACTATATCCATGCGATAAATGTTACAACCGGCAGTTCCACAACCAACAAGGGAACGATAAGTGGCTATGTCATGGACCTTAGCGGTTTTAGTTATTACAAAATGTTAGACGATGAAAATCAAGATGTCTCAGAACTGTTTAGATTTATCGAGAATGCAACGGTAACGATGGATACGTTTTCAATTGTAACCGGCCGTTCGGGTATTTATATGTTTTCTGGCATACCATACGGAAGCTACACGATATCTGTTTCTGCTGACGACTATTCATCCAAAGATACTACTATAACGCTTAATAGCCGTTCAAAACAGGTCGATTTTCACATGGTGAGTCTAATCCCTAATTATTCTTTAGATATTAGCACAACTTCATTGGATATGGGATCATCAGAAACATCGGCTTATTTTAGTATTACAAATTCAGGCAGGAATAATACATCCTGGCGCGCTTCTGAGTCGGAAAGCTGGCTATCTCTTTCGCGGACAAGCGGTTCTTTATCGCCCGGAGATATCGATTCGGTTCGTGTCGATGTTGATCGATCGGTGTTAGTGCCTGGAGATTTTATTGGTAATATCTTTATGTCATCACCGGATGCCGATATAGCAGATATACAGGTGAATATATCCATTGCTGATGTAGTAATCGAATCGATTCAAATTGCAGATTCTATCATCGAAATATCCAATACATATACTGTAACTTCCGCTTTGTCTGATTCTGGAAGCGGTAGTTTAAGCTATAGTTGGTCTGTCGATAGCGGCTCGATAAGTTCATCCGGCGCAACTGCCGATTGGACTACGCCATCGACAGAGGGTGATTATTCTATCGAACTGATAGTCAGTGATGGCACAATTGCCGATACCTTATCGCAATCATTCACAGTAATCGAGATATTCCCGGAAGAATACGATGTCCAGATCATCTCTCCGGCCGACGGTGATACACTCGGTATAGACACGGTTCTTATTCAAATCGGTATCACTCCTCTTCACGGGGACACTTTGCCATCCCGAGTTAATATTTACCTCGATGCAGATAGTATTGGCGTAGCCTATGATTCGGATATGGATAGTATTTATACATATACCTGGGATCCTCCTGATTCTTCAGGCCTCCATTCACTATTAGCAAGTGCATTGCATTCAACCGATTCTGGAACAAGTTCTTCGGATGTGATTTCGATATACATCGATGCTATTGGAGCGTTGTTTTCAAACTCGAGAAAATGAAACTGATTGGCCTTCGCATAAAATACATTAGGTATTTGAAGTATGACATTCTTTCAGCATAAGCATTGTCTGGCAAATCGACAAAAAAACGAATTAAGCTCTAATAATTGAATGACTTAGTATTCTGGATACAAAAAAAGCAATAATTGCGCCACCTATTATCGAAGATAGGGTAAGAAGCGGCATGAAATGAAAAATAGCACTCATTCGATATAATAAAAAATATGCGATTATCATTTGTACTGTATTATGCATAAAAGCTCCAGCTATGCTTATCCCAAAAATACTGAAATAATTAATTTTCTTTAATTTGATCATAATGAGCGTACTCGACAAAGCTCCTGAAATAGAAAGAATAAAAATTGGTGAAAATAGCCTTCCCAATATTAATGCTCCCAAAGAAACCCTTAATATAGCTATTAGAAAAGCATATTTGAATTTCATCGTATAGATAGCAAAAAGGACGACTATATTTCCAAGCCCCAGTTTGAGAAAAGGCAGAGGATATGGTATCAATTCTTCGAATATCCATAAAATAAGCCCAATTGCTACCAGCATGGATATTCTCGATATTCGGCTATTTCTATTTGACGATGGCATCCAGCTCTTCCCTGTCTTCCTGCTCGATTTCAATTAAAAGCTTATTTGGCAAACATACGATAGGCCTCAAATGAGAATTCGACATGCCCATTTTAATACAATATTTATTGGGGCAAGAGCTTTCAAAAATGCCGATTTTGCCATTTTCTATATTGACAGTAACTTTACCAATTTCGCCCATGACAGAAAATAAGGTATCTTCTTCGAGACTTCCCTGTTCTTCTATTTGATTATCAATTATGATTCGATAATGGTTGCCTTCATTATTCTCATTTGATAGAATATATGGAAGTAAAGATATTATTATGATTATAATTATTAATATAAAGTCCTGAAATTTAGGCTTATATTTTTCCGTCGAATTCCCTTTCGCACTCGTTGCATTTGCCATCTTTTATTCCAGGGGCTGTTGTTGAATAGCCAGTTCTTTTTATCAATAAATTTCCGCAATTAGGACATTTCGTATCATTTCCAATATCGATTTGCACATTTCCAGCATAAACATAATTGAGCCTCTCTCTGGCCAAATCCACAAATTCCCGAATTGTTTCGACTGCAGTAGCTTCATTTTTGAGTTCATAGGCTGGGTAATATCTTGATATATGAAATGGTATATTATCGTCCACATCGGCTATAAAATCTATCATCTTTATGAAATTATCTCTGGAATCATTGAGATCAGTAATTACCAAATTAGTAATCTCGACATGAGCTTTTTCATTAGCCTGCCGGATAGATTCCAGTACTGGTTTTCGCCTACCTCCACAAAACTTTCTATAGAAATCTTCATCGAAACTCTTTAGGTCGATATTTATCGCATCGATATAGTCTAGTAGTTCATCAAATGGTTCAGGCTGGATGAAACCATTAGTTATCATCACATTTTTTTGGCCTTTATCTTTCGCCATTTTTGCAACATCCAGCATATACTCGAACCAAATAGTCGGCTCGGTATAAGTATATGCGATTCCGAGTGTATCTAAACTTAATTTTACCAGCTCTTCGGGGGGTAGATATTTAGTTTTCGATTTTTGCCTCGATATTTGCCAATTCTGGCAAAACTTACATGAAAAATTACAACCATTCGGGCCGGTAGAAAGAATATCCTTTCCAGGATGAAAGTGATAAAGAGGCTTTTTTTCGATTGGATCAATATTTAATGCGATTATTTCTCCATAATTATCGGTAAAAAGACTGCCGTCTTCTACAAATCTTGAATAGCAGATGCCTCTTTTACCTTCAGGAATCTTGCATCGGTGAGGACAAAGATTGCATCTAATTTTATCATTTTCTAATTTAATATAATATCTCGCTTGTTTTCTCAAAATTTACTCCTATTTATCAATTTAGCTGCTTCCAATAGATTTTCTTCAATTGCGAAATCTAATTTACCATTATAATTTTCGATCTCTTCCCTACCATGTCCAGTCCGAACCAGGATAGGTTTCATTCCAGCATTCTTAGCCAGTTTAACATCGGAAATCTTATCACCTATAACATAACTTTTTTTTGGGTCGATGTCAAATTCATTTTTGGCCTGGTCGATCATACCAGTTTTAGGTTTTCTACAATCGGCATCTTTACGATATTTTTCGATAATTCCATCTCTATGATACGGACAAAAATATATCGCTTGAATTTCTACATCATGTCTTTCTAAAACCTCGAATAATCTTCGATTTACCTTCTGGACATCCTCTTCTGTCATTAGGCCGCGAGCTACTCCGGATTGATTAGTAATAATTATTAGCTTGAAATCCAATGAAATCAGCCTTCTTAGAGCATCTACAGAAAAATCATATAGCTTTATATCTTCTGGCTTAGACAGAAAATGAACATCATGAATAATTGTTCCATCTCTATCCAAAAATATGAATTTATCCGCCATATCTATCCCTCTAAGAATTCCAGGACTTTTCTATAGACATAATCGGGTGAAAGCTCTAACATACAACGGGCCTGATATGAACTATTCAATTTGCATTTTGCATTGCCGTGCAATGTACATGGCGAACATTCAAGATTATTCTGTATTACAGAAGTTTTTATCCCTTTTGGTGCAAAACCAAGCGCTGGATGAGTCGGCCCGAAAATTGCTATGGAAGGTGTTCCTAATGCTGCTGCGATATGAACTGGCCCGGAGTCATTTCCAATAAAAAGCCCTGAATTTGCCAGAATACCTTTTAATTGATCTAAACTGGTGTCTCTGATGATTGGAAATTCGAAATCATCAGGTGGTGAGCACTTTCTATCCCCGATAAAAACGGGATTAAATCTATCCGATAGCATTTTTGCAAGTTCTCTGAACTTTTCAAGTCCCCATTTCTTAAGCTCCCATTTTGCTCCAGGATGAATCACAAGCGAATCTCTGTCGATATCTTTCTCCAATGCAAATTTTGCGGCATCAGGATCTATTTTTAAAATAGGTAGAACATCTCGCTCCAGGCCTAATTCTCCTAATTCGGAGAAATGATCGTCTATAATACTCGATGTTTTCTTATCTTTGATTTTGCTTTTTACAAGCAATCTTCTTTGTATATTTCTTTTGTCAGTTTTTAATATATTTTTTGAATTAAATAGCCTAAAAATAAAAGACCTTTGATTACAATGTAAATCGATGATATAATCAAATTTTTCATCTTTTATCTTTTTTCTTATTTTGAATAATTCCTTGAAGCTCGAACTTTTGATGGTAATAATCTCTTCGAAGTCAAGCCCTTCGAGTATTGGAGAAAACTTGCTTTTGGTCAGAAAAGATACCTTCGATTCAGGATATTTCTTTTTAATTGCATTATAAACCGATGTAGCAATAACAATATCCCCTAAAGAACTGAATCTGATTATCAAAAACTTATGCAATCGATAATCCTTCTATTTCATATTCTTAAGTCTGTCTTCGGCGAGATTGGCTTCAGGTGAACGTGGATATGATTCTATCAAGCGGTTGAAGACTATCTTGGCTTTTTCTAATTGGTCCTGTCTTTGGTATATCAATCCTTTTTTGAAAAGAGAAGGTGCAATAAGTTCCGAATCAGGATAAAGGTCGATCAGTTTTTGATATTGAACCGATGCTTCAGTGTATTTTTCCAGTGAAAACAGACATTCAGCTATTCCATATTGTGCATCATCTGCTATATCGCTTTCCTGCTCTGCCATCTCATCCAGAAAGAATTGATAGTTCTCGATAGCCATTTCATAATTTCCGCGCTTTTGATCAAGATATGCCGATTCATAGATTTGCTCCAACATTGGCACTGAGTTTTCATTCGCTAATGTATCCAGTGAGTCGGCCGCGCTTGTGTCATCATCTTCTTTTTGAGGCTTATAAATAACATCTCGCCTCAGATTCTCAACTTCTTCATTGAGTTTTGAAACCCTAAGCCCACTATCATCTAATATACTTACTATCACTTTCATGTTTTGATCGAGCTGGGACAGGCTAATGTTTTGTTCAGCTTTCATCTCTCGCATTATTCTCTGCTGTGCTATGACGAGGCTGTCTAATCGGCCAATATCTTTTTGCATCTTGGCATTACTGGCTTCGATATAATCTAATTGCAGTTGAAATCGTTTTACTTCATTTCTTGTGGCACAGCCAAATGTCAGTAAACCGAAAAGCACTATTGCATATATTGAATACTTCATACTTTTCCTTTAAATATAAAGGGAAATTAAAGATTTTGACGACGAATAGAATTTTACTCGGGAATAAATTCTACACGTCTATTTTTAGACCAGCAACTTTCTGTATCCTGCTTGCATACAGGCCTTTCTTCGCCGTAGCTAATAGTCCTGATTCGAGAATCTGCGACTCCATAATTAACAAGAAATTGCTTGACTGATTCGGCTCTTTTTTGCCCAAGAGACAAATTATATTGCTCTGTTCCTCTTTCATCACAGTGGCCTTCAAGGAGCACATCCTGATCGCTAAATTCCATAAGTTCTTGTGCATTGTCTTTGAGGACGGCTTTCGCTTCATCGGTAAGATCATGCTGGTCATATTCGAAATAAACAGGCCTTAGGTCTATTGTGGGAGCAGGCTCAGGATCTGGTACTGGCTCAGGCTCTATCTCAACTTCTTCAACAGGTGGTTCTTCGATAACCGGTGGCAACTCAGGTGGCTCTGTCTTTTTGGGACAACCGAAGATAAACAACATTACTAATAAGAACGATAGAATTAAAAGTGCTCGCCTCATAGGAAACCTCCTCTATGCGATTTTGTTTTTCAAAATTCTAGTATAAATATACATTTAGTGTCATCTTATGCAATAGAAATATTTGCTTTTGAGAATAATATGAACCCCTCGATAATAATTACCGAGGGGTTTAGTAATGAAATCTGCTTTTATGGTAGTGTGGTTCTTGCCAATAGTTGTAATTTAATGTAAACATCACTACTATAAGTATCAGACCTTAGCGGAGTAACTAATTGTAGCCACAAGAAAACATAGTTTTCTGGTCCTGCTAAGGCTCCCGAACCAGGATCGAGCATCGAACCGGAAGGACCAAATATGCCATCAGTTCCATTTGTTGCATATGTCGGATCACTCTTGATACGGTCATATGCAAAATCATAGCTTGCAGGTGGAGATTCAGTTTCATTAAATTGTCCTCTCACTACAAATCTATTATTACCTGAAGAATACCATGGTTCCCATGATGCCCCAACAACTTCATCTACTCTGATGCCTAAGTCAACATAGAGATTAGATAAGTTTTCGATTTGTAAATAGCCATGTGGATAGGTTGGCGGTAAACTCATAGCATATGTTGTATTAATCGATATAGTATCAAGATCCCACGTTGTGGAGTCAATTTCTTCTCCCTCACGGTAACTCCATTCTCGGCCATCCGCTGGATGGTACAATCTAAGCTGTAAAAGATTTGATAAAGCATCATATTCAGCTACAAATGAATCACATAAGGAGTATCTTGTCTCATCAAAATAAACGTAATCACCATAATCATATAAAGTATCGGTACTCAGATCGTTCCAGCCTCTGAAAGCGAATGTGCTGTCTGCAGTCTCATCGATCTTAGAAACTCCAATGTGATGTGAATCACCAGAGTCGGCCCAAAATACTACTCTGCCAGAATCTGGATAGACGATAGAATCTATATAGATATTACCATATTCTTCTGGTGGGTCTTTCCTAACAATAGCTCTATATTGATAATCATAATTAGCTGTTAATACAGTAGGAGAATCGAATGTAAATCCTGATAAGGTAGGAGTCATCGTCCCGTCATTCCACTCGACAAATTCATATCTGAAACAACTATCAGCAGGATAATCATGCTCTAAGACTTGAATTGTAACCGATGTATCGTTCTTCATCCACAATGTTCCGGTTGATGAGCCAGGATATTCATCAGCGCCAATAAATATGCTTCCATAGGTGTCGGCCAGTGGATTCTTTTGTACAAGAGTAAACCAATATTGGTCATAATAGGCAATGTATGTTTCATCGGTTGTAATTGTTCTCGGAGCACAGTTTGGAACCATATCATCCCAGTTGGCAAAAATGTATTTCACAGAATCTGAAGAGTCGGTTACAGAAGCACAGAAAGAATGTTCCGAGCCTTCAGCAAACCATAAGGTTGTATCATTTGACTCGATAGTATAGGTACTGTCGATTAAGAATGTGCCAAATGTATCGCTTGCTGGAATCTTCATAAGTCTAACCGCTATACCAGGCCCATAGTATGCAATAAAGGTTTCAGGCCCATAAACATTTGTAGATCCTGAAGGTGCTATTGCTGTAGGTAATATCGAATCACCAGGTTCCCATCTTTCAAATGCATAGTCTAAGGTACCATCAGAAACAGGGGTCTCAGCATTCAAGGAAATTACAGTATCTTCTTTGAACCAACCAGAATCTGAAAGAACAGGAGTTGCTGTCCCACATCCAGTATAAATAAGCTGGATATGATGTTCTGTTCGCCAATTCCATGTAATCTCAGTGTCATCGCTAATTACAAATGTAAAGTGGCTACTATCGCCAGATTCAGGTACAGACCCTAAGCCATCACTCCATCCAGTGGATATATATCTTGTTTCGCCAGAATAAACAGTATCTTCGGGAATACCGCCAACAAGGTTAGCATATATATCAATTTCTGTACCACGGATAAAGGACCTTGTGCCAGTAGGTGGTTCTGGTGAGCCATGAGGGCTTGTTACCGTCAGAGTAACAAGCTCTGTCGTAAGTTCCCAAAGCCATTCAATACTTGTAGGCATTGTGAGCGTAAATGTAACTGAAGATTCGTCATATACTATCGGTTCAAGATCACCGGAACCCAAATATGCATATTGAGAATATGCACCATCAGGTGTTGTTACACTTGCAGTAATACTGGAACCTTCCAGGAACCAATTAACTCCTTCGGGTGGTGATGGGCTGCCGTATCCATCGGGATTTATAACTGTAAATGGTAACAGTGTGGAATCGTTCCACTGCCATATTAAATGTGAGGTTTCTGTCAAAGTGAAACATACTAAGGTATCGCTACCAGATGACGGCACAGAACCAAAACCGGTCCAACCTGTGCATCGATTGGTTCCATCAAAGGCTTCCACATGAGCGCAAATTTCTGTTCCGCATTCTAATAGAACTGTTCCATTGGGCTCTGGAGTACCATATCTTGATGAAACATGCAATGTGCATGGAACCAGGAAAGTATCCCAATGCCATGTAATACTCGATGGTTCGCCAATATTGAAACAGAAGCTATCGACTGAAACTGTTGGCGGTACGCTGCCAGTTCCGGTTGCTCCAACACACCATATCGAGTCATCGACAGGGCTATCTGTTATCCATGCACAAACGTATTCGCCATCTGTGTACCAGTGGTCTCCAACAGGAGGTTCTGGGCCGCCCCAGGTACCATCATTGAAAACCTGAAGCCTATACTCATTTAGATAATTAGCTGTAAAAATAGTATCTCTGTTAACGGTTGCCAAGTGAGTCAATGCACCGCCATCATCCCATGTGTCAAAGGTATGTCGCTCATCGGTATAATCATATATAGAGGAGTCTGAAAGTTCAATTTCGGTACCCGGAATGACAAATAGCGTGCAAGGAGAAGGATACCAAACTCCATCGACACTTACATGGCCACCACCGAAATCATTCTGTACAATGACTTCATTCATTTCGGTAATAACCCGAACAGTATCGTAAACACATTCTACTGTCCTATTTCGAGCGAGGTCACTTGCACATAATCTAAAATAAACATAATCTCCAGAACGAAGATCTTCATCACGGAATTCTCCAATTGTATCACTTGTTGATGTATCTGGAGCAAGATGTAGATATGACGTATCACTCATATCACTCGATATAACATAACTAACTGAATAATACCAAACACCCCAGCCCTGGCCATCTTCATATGTTGTATCGATACCTGTCCAGGTTACATCGAAACCGGATAATCTTATTATAGCTGAATCTGCTGCAACGAGCCCGGTGAAATGGACCAAAGGTGCTCGCCAATCATGCCAGACTTTCAAAAAACCAGGAAATGCAAAATATGAGGAAGCCATTGCATCAGCAGAGTATAAAGAATCATACATTATAGAGGTTGCCTGACCACCACTGGATGCTCCAAGTACATAGTTTTCGCTCCTGATGCTATCTATCGTACTTACACCATCTCGAGTACTTTCATTACCCGTTGTTGTAACTCCCTTCCAGATGAGTTTATAACTGGAACTTTCTGGAATTCCATCCGTTTCATCCGATAGAAGTAAAAAACTAATTAACAACAACGATATCAATGCGAAAAAAAACAATATCTTCTTATTTTGCATCTATAATTCCTCCTATATAAATTGTGCACGTTCCTTTATAATCATATTTAATACATAATAAAGCTTAAGTCAAGTTGTATTTTGGTTTTTCTTTTCTAACTTTTACTCAAACCTTTCTATTTTAAAAATACAAAATTCAAAGACAAAAGTCCATTTAATTCTGCAAAAATTTTAGATTTGTCTATCGCCCCAGTCTTTTTTGAATCTCTCGATTCCTATATCTGTAAGAGGATGATTAAATAACTTCTGCATAACTGCAAACGGAATTGTACAGATATCTGCTCCAAGTAGCGCCGATTCATATATATGCATCGGAGAGCGGATGCTTGCAACTATTATCTCGGTATCGATTCCATAGTTATTGTAGATTTGTACTATATCCGCAACCAAATTCATTCCAGTAGTAGAGATGTCATCCAATCTGCCAACAAAGGGAGAGATAAACTTAGCTCCAGCCCTACCGCCTATAAGCGCCTGGATTGGATTAAAAACCAGAGTTAGATTAACGCCGATACCTTCATCAGAAAGTGTTTTGGTTGCCTTAACGCCATCCTGGGTAAACGGCAGCTTTATGACAACATTTGTGTGAATCTCCGAAAGTTCATGGGCTTCTTTAAGCATACCATCATAATTCTCAGACATAACCTCTGCGCTAATTGGGCCATCTACGATATTGCATATTTGCTCTATAATATCTTTAAATTCACCATCTTCTTTGGAAATCAAAGATGGATTTGTCGTGATACCATCCAAAAGGCCCCAGGAATTAACTGTCTTGATTTGTTCCAGATTGGCTGTATCCAGGAAAAACTTCATAATAAATCCTCCTTATGATAATCTTGCCCTTTTATGCAAAAACTGCATAAGAGCAACATCAAATGGTGTTTCTGTCGAAAGTAAAACATAATCTATCATAGATTCTGAAAATGCTGAACGCAACTTTTTCAAATAATTATTTATCGATTTGATATAATCGCTTTTTAATGCCCATGGCATAATCGGTAAATCATCGCCGCTTTCTAAGTCTTCGAAAATGGCCTCCTTCTTGAAATCAAAGTCGATTTCATCCTTATCCAGCACATGGAAAACGATGACTTCATGATTTCTGTGGCGGAAAAGCTTGATTGAACGAATAACATCATCCGGTTCATCCATTAAATCAGAAATTAAGACCACAAGGCCTCTTTTTTTTAGCCTCGATGCAAGATTATAGAAAATATCGGAAAATACTGTCTCGCCTCCTGCTTCTGCATTGGATAATTCCTTGAGCATAGTAAAAAGCCCAATTCGTGTGGAAGATGGCCGCAGGACTCTTCTAATTTTTGTATCAAATGTCATAAGTCCGGCTGCATCTTTTTGATTGATAAGAAGATACGTCAAGGCAGCAGCAAGATATTTTCCGTATTCTAATTTACTTATTCCTGAAGACTTATAAGACATGGATGCGCTTTTATCCAAAAGGATATAAGAACGAAGATTGGTTTCCTCTTCAAATTCTTTGATATAGAATCTATCCGTCCTTGCATAGGCGCGCCAATCGATATGCCTGATCGAATCGCCGGGATTATATTGCCTGTATTCTGCAAATTCGACAGAAAAACCGTGATATGGCGATTTATGAAGGCCTATTAGAAAACCTTCCACAACCATTCTTGCCTTGAGTTCAATATTACCGAGCTTGGCAACAGTATCAGGCTTTAGGTATTTGCCAGCTTCTGCTCTATCATAACCTTTCATACTATTCTTTTGTGTCTTCCAATATTCTTTCTATGATGTGGTCGGAGCTTATTCCGTCTGCATCTGCTGTAAAAGATCTTATGATTCTATGTCTTAGGACAGGATATGCAACAAAACGAACATCCTCGACCGAAGGCGCTAATCGTCCATGCAAAATAGCTCTTGTCTTGGCTGCAAGGGTCAGGAACATAGATGCCCTTGGGCCGGCTCCCCAACGAACCCAGCGTTTAACATATTCGAATTCGCTTTCATTCGGCCGGCTATTTCTGGCAATACGGACAGCAAAGTCGATGATATAATCGGATGCCGGAACCTTTCTGACAAGCTCCTGAAGTTCTAATATATTTTTGCCGTGGAGTACCGGACTTATCTCGGAACTATACAGACTGGTATTCTGGGCAACAATTTTTTGCTCTTCTTCTTTGCTGGGATAATAAATCATAATCATGAACATGAATCTATCCAATTGTGCCTCTGGCAATGGATATGTGCCTTCCTGCTCGATTGGATTCTGGGTTGCGAGCACAAAAAATGGTTCGGGAAGCTTATGTGTGATGTCCCCTACTGTGACTCTATGCTCTTGCATCGCCTGAAGAAGAGCGGCCTGCGTTTTGGGCGGTGTTCGGTTTATCTCATCGGCCAGGACAATATTGGAAAATATCGGCCCTTTTACGAACTTAAAAGCACGCTTACCGGTAGAACGGTCTTCTTCGATAATCTCCGTTCCTGTTATGTCTGAAGGCATAAGGTCTGGTGTGAATTGAATCCTGTGGAATTCCAGATCGAGAGCTTTTGAAATCGAATTTATCATCATAGTTTTAGCAAGGCCGGGTACACCAACGATGAGAGCATGTCCACCAGAGAGCATAGTTATAAGCACTTGCTCGATTACTTCGGTCTGCCCTACAATTATCTTCGATAGTTCTTCTTTTATCTTTGTCGCCGCATTCTGTAATGATTCAACGGCTTTTATATCATCTTTATCTTTGGCCATATTCCTCCTAGTTATTCTATCTCTTTTCAAACAATTGTTTAATATAATAAACTTAATCTCATTTGCAAAGCATTATCAATATAATAAGACATGCATTAATGAACTTGACAGTTTTATGGGATGATTGTTTATTTGTGGCTATGGATATTTCTGCAAATCCACGAGCATTCGAGGATTTTCTGCGCGATATCAGAACATCGAATGCAAATGGAACATATATTACCGGCGATGAGACTTTCCTGAAGGAAGGAATAATAGAAGCTGCTTTATCACGTGTGGATGGGCCTATGAGCGCACTTAATCGTTCGGTTCACTATGGCAAATCGCTTAAAGAACCCAAGCCAATTATCGATGAGCTGCTACAATTTCCATCCATGAGTCCTGAAAGGGTGGTCGTGATAAGAGATTTCGAAGATGCGCCCAAAAGCTCGAAGGAGATATTTGCAGATTTTGATATACCAGATACCAGCTTTCTTGTTATCGAGACCGAAAAACCAAATGCAAGAACCAAATATCACAAAAAAATCGCAAAAAAACTTGGCAGAGTAAAAGCTGAGACACCACGGCAATACAAAATGAAGCCCTGGGTCGATTATTTCGCAACACAGTTTGGCCTTACTCTGGATAATTCTGCGAAAAGCTATATTATCGATATGGCCGGGCAGAATCTTTCGATGCTTCGTGGTGAAATCGAAAAGGTATCTCTTCTGCTTGGCTCTGGAATTAAACTTCGAAAAGCTGATATCGAAAAGATCATATCGCAGAGCCGCGCCAGAAGCATATTCGAATTTACAGATGCACTATTAAGAAAGGACAAAAAGCTATTGCTGAAGACTCTCGATGAGCTTATGCAATTTGGGGAATCTGAACAAGTCATCCTTTTTTGGATTAGAATGGAGTATTTTCAAATCGCAATGGTCTCATCTGGAAATACCAAATCTATTGCGCCATTTCTTGTGAAAAAAATCCGTCCAAATGCAAGAAGATTCTCACAACGCGAGATCGCCAGTGCAATGAAATTGATATATCGCGCTGATGTGCTCATAAAATCGGGAAAAATGAACTCCCTTAATTCGCTTTATTGGCTTATCGGCCAGCTTCTTCAAGATTGGTGAGAATGCCTAAAAAGAATAATCTGACAAAAGTTTATCTTAGAATACTTAGCTATATCAAACCATATATCTTTCTGTTCCTTTTGGCGACATTCTTCTCTCTCTCCCATAATGTATTTTTCTTCTCGCAGGTTTGGGTAATAAAACCCTTTTTGAGTACGCTTTTCTATGGAGAAGAAGTTACCGAAAAAAAGGCCGATGAAAGCAAAGATGAATTCCAACTGGAGAATCTTCCAGAAGCAGCCGGGAATCTCGGTACGAAAATTGATAACTTAATCAATAAAATCAAAATCAAATTAAATAGCCTATTATACAATGAAGACTCTATAAAAAGCCTCTTGAATTTCTGCATCTTTCTTATCGTTGTTACGATATTGAAAAACCTACTCGCCTATTTTCAGGCAATTTCATCGAATTATTATTTGCAGGCTATTTTCAATGATATAAGAAAGGAGCTTTTTGCTCATCTTCAGAATATGCATCTGAATTATTACAATCGTAGCAAGCTGGGGCATCTAGTTTCTCGAATAACAAACGATATCCAGCAAATGAAAGATGCCATTGCAGCCAGTATAGCAGATATAATTCGCGATGGGGTTCAGGTTATCGGCCTTTTGGCTTATCTTCTATATATAAATTGGCAAATGACACTATATATTGCAGTAACTGCTCCTCTGATAGGCGCATTTATGGGCATGATAGGAAAATATCTACGAAAATACAGTACACGCCAGCAAATTTCGATGGCACAAATCAATTCTGTCCTACAAGAGAATTTCAGCTCCATTAGAGTCGTCAAAGGATTTGGGCGTGAAGACTATGAGATCAAAAGGTTCAATAAAGAAGCGCAAAACTTCTTCAAAACAAATATCAAACTGAACTACTTCAATAAATTGGGCGGCCCATTAAATGAAATAAACGGCACTATCGTAGCAGCCATTGTGCTCTGGATAGGCGGCAAGCAAGTTCTCCAGACTGGTACTCCATCACCGGAAGCATTCATCCAGTTTATTGTGATTCTCCTACTTCTTATGCAGCCATTGAAAAAACTTTCTGGCCATTATGCCAAGGTACAAAGAGGAATCGCTGCCGGAATTCGAGTTTTTGATATGCTGGATACTAAACCCGAAATAGTGGATAAAAAAGATGCCGAGAAGATCGAAACAATCAAAGAAAAGATCACTCTTGAAAATGTATCTTTCAAGTATAAAGGCTCAGAAGAATATGCCCTAAAGAATATAAATTTAGAAATCCAACAAGGACAGACTGTTGCCCTTGTAGGGCCTTCTGGAGCTGGTAAATCGACGCTTGCCGACCTAATTATTCGTTTCCATGATGTCTCAGAAGGCAAAATCAAAATAGATGGTAAAGATATTCGAGATTTCAAACAAAGATCACTTCGGCATATGACCGGCATAGTTACACAGGAAACGATACTCTTCCATGATACAATCGCTGCCAATATTGCATATGGCGAAGAAAAACCCGATAGAGATAGAATTATTCGCGCCGCCAAAACAGCCAATGCATGGCCCTTCGTTGAAAAATTGCCAGACGGCATCGATAGCGTCATAGGCGACAGAGGAGTTATGATATCCGGTGGCGAAAGACAGAGATTAGCAATTGCAAGAGCAGTGTACAAAAACCCTGAACTACTTCTTTTCGATGAGGCCACATCATCATTGGATACAGAATCCGAAAAATTGGTACAGGAGGCAATCGATAATCTGCTGGAGAATAGAACCGCTCTCATTATAGCACATAGGCTCTCCACAATTGCAAATGCTCATAAAATAATCGTACTGGATAATGGGCAAATTGTCGAAAAGGGAACCCATGAAGAGCTTCTCCAAAAGAATGGCCTATATCGCGAATTATACGAAAATCAATTCAATGTCTAAAGTGTAATAAATTGCCTTGTCTTTTTAAACATTGGACAACATATTTATACATTATGTTTAATAGCTAATTGATATTTAAGGAGATATAATGGAAAACAAAACAAAGGATTTCATAAGGAAAATAATTGATGAGCACAATAAAACTGGACGATTCGATCAAAAAGTCCATACAAGGTTTCCGCCTGAGCCTAATGGCTATATTCATATCGGACATGCCAAATCTATTCTATTAAATTACGGAATAGCAGAAGAATATGGCGGAAAATTCAATCTCCGTTTCGATGACACCAATCCCAGCAAAGAAGAGACTGAATATGTCGATGCCATAAAAGAAGATGTCCGCTGGCTGGGCGCAGATTGGGAAGATAGACTCTTTTTTGCATCGAATTATTTCGATCAACTTTATGAATATGCTATTGAGCTGATCAAAAAAGGCAAAGCCTATGTCGATGAACTGTCTCCCAAGGAAATACGCGAATATCGCGGCACACTGAAAAAGCCAGGCAAAAACAGCCCTTATCGAGATAGAAGCATCGAAGAGAATCTCGAATTATTCGAAAAAATGAAAAATGGCGATTTCGAAGAAGGAAGCAAAACCCTTCGCGCAAAAATCGATATGTCCTCGCCGAATATAAATATGAGAGACCCGGTGATGTATCGAATTAGTAAGTCAGAACATCATCGAACCGGCGATAAATGGTGCATCTACCCCATGTACGATTTTACCCATTGCCTATCCGATTCGATCGAGAAAATAACTCATTCTATATGCACATTGGAATTCGAAGACAATCGCCCCCTTTATGACTGGTATCTCGACCAGCTCGAGCTATATCATCCACAGCAGATTGAATTTGCTCGCTTGAATCTCAATTTTACGGTTATGAGCAAAAGAAAGCTGCTTAAGTTGGTCAAAGAGAACTATGTAAATGGTTGGGATGACCCAAGAATGCCTACAATTCGCGGATTTAGAAGAAGAGGCTATACTACAAGCATAATTCAAGAATTCATGAAAAAAATTGGTGTCGCCAAATCCGACAGCACAGTAGATATTGCACTTTTGGAGCATGTAGCGCGCGATGAATTCAATAAAACTCTCGAAAGAAGAATGGTTGTTCTTGATCCGGTCAAGGTTACCATCACAAACTATCCCAAAGACAAAATCGAATGGTTCGATGCAGAAAATAATCCCGAAGATGAAACTGCCGGCACAAGGAAAATTCCATTTTCGAGAAATATCTTTATCGAGCGCAAGGATTTCCAGGAAAATCCACATAAGAAATTCTTCCGACTCGGCCCTGGTCGCGAGGTAAGGATAAAACATGCATATTATATCACCTGTCAGGATTATAAAAAGGACAAAGACGGCAATATAATAGAAATCCTATGCACCTATGACCCAGAATCTCGAGGTGGTTATACGCCGGACAGAAGACGAGTCAAAGGGACATTGCAATATGTTACAGAGAAACATGCAATAGAGGCTGAAGTCAGAATATATGACAGGCTATTCTCCGTGGAAGATCCTGCCCATCCCGAAGAAGGCAAGGAATTTACAGACTATATCAATCCAGATTCTTTGAGGGTCATCGAGAATGCCCTGATAGAACCAGCGATGAAAGATGTCAAGCACGGCGATAGCTTCCAGTTTATGCGAGATGGCTACTATATCGTCGATCAGGACTCTACCGAAGAAAAGAAAGTTTTCAATAGAATTGTTTCACTTCGCGATAGCTGGAAAAAGATTGTCAAACAGATGCGCAATCAAAAGAAGCAGAAATAAAGCAAAAACAAATAATCAGAATTTTGGCGTGTACATAAACTGAATAAATGGAACTGACTTTGCCTTTTCATCGAAGATGGCTATTCCTCCATCGCATGAAAACTGTTTGGTGTAATATCTCATTGCGATAGCCCCAAATCCGTAACGGTATAGCCCTCTCGGGATATATGTATAATCTGCCATGAATTTGACATTCTTTATAATCGATAATGCACCGCCAGCAGAGATGAAATAATATTGCTGCAGACCTTTGGAGAATTTCATCGATCCAGAGATATTGAAATTGTGATATTCATTGCCGAAGGTAACTACCAGGCCATGCAAATAGTGCAAATTAGAATTCTCATAACCCCAGAATTTTTGAATCTCATCCAGATTATTGGGTGGTTCGTAGCCAGAATAATTCCCAAAGCCAGCGGAGCCAAGTGCTGAGCCAAAAGTTGCAATGTGAATATTGTCGTTTGCCATATCCAAAAATCTATATTTGAAATTTAAATAAGCTAAACCGCTATAAGCCGGAATCAGTAAAAATCCTCCAGAAACCTGTACCCTATTTGCGATTCCTAAAACCATTTCAGAATTCATTATTTCGCGATTATTAAAAACCAATGTCCTGCTGCCTGGCGTGAAGGCACTTGGCATAAATAATAATCTCGAATTGGCAGGATAATCAAGGTAGCTTTCAATCTTGTCTCTTTCCTGATATAGCTCCCAAAGAGTTTCAGAAAATGAAATCGATATGATAAATAGGCCAAAGATTAGATATAAAATCCGCCTCATCGGTTATCTCTTAGAAGAGAATTTGTCTTTATCATAATAAAACATGAAATTCATCGATGTGAGCGAACCATAACATTTGGTGATATAGCTCTGAAATTTGAGCTTCTCGCCTTCGGAAAGAGATTTATTTGAATTTATTTGTTGTTCCAGTACTCGCAAATTATTTCTGACCAACACAACCTTGTGCATGAATTTTTCCATTGGTATTTCATGGGATTTTAGTGAGGGTTCATTCGGCTCGAAAACAATTTTGCCATCTTCCCATTTTTCAGCAAGCTCAGCAGAATGATTCTCGTCCATAACTTCGACTATCGCTCTTGCAAGATTCTTGATTTGGCTATCTTCTAACATTTTATCTCCTTTTGATGTTCATTTGTTAATTTTTAATTATAGAAGATATTGCACTTTTGTCAAGTAGCTAAATTAGCTAAGCTTTAAGATTATCGATAAGCAATATTGATAATTGACGAAATGACTAAGATTACGTATATTGTCAGATAATGCGTTGTTCCGCATTGTCATACTTCTCGGCTAAAACATCAGTAAAGCCGTTGCATTATGTATATTGTGTGTTATATATGATTTGTATATGACTTTAGAAGAGAAATTGAAGAAAGTTATTAAGGAGTGAAATGTTAAGAAGCCATACATGCGGTGAGTTAAGAAAAGAACATGCCGGCGAGAAAGTCCGCTTATCGGGATGGGTACACCATGTCCGTGAACATGGCGGTGTCAGATTTATCGACCTTCGCGACCGCTACGGAAGAACTCAACTTGTATTTAGACCAGACGTTCAAGATAGTTTTGAAATATCCAAGAAACTAAAATCCGAAGATGTAATTTCAATCATTGGAATGTGCGTTCTGCGTCCCGATGATATGATGAATCCCAGCTATCCTACAGGTAATATCGAAGTAATCATCGAAAAAGTACAAATCCAATCCAGCGCAAAACCGCCGGTTTTCCCTATAGAAGACGAAATCAATGTGAGAGAAGAAACCAGGCTAAGATACAGATATCTCGACCTTAGGCGTAATCCTATGCAAAAGGCGATTAGAATACGGCATAGAGCACTTCAGGCAACAAGAAAATTCCTGACCGACCTTGATTTCATGGAAATCGAAACTCCAATTCTCATGAAATCTACCCCCGAAGGCGCAAGGGACTATCTCGTGCCATCGAGAGTTCATGCCGGAAAATTCTATGCACTACCCCAGTCGCCACAGACATATAAGCAGCTTCTCATGGTCTCTGGATTCGATAGGTATTTCCAGATAGCAAGATGCTTCCGCGATGAAGACCTTAGAGCTGATAGGCAACCGGAATTTACACAAATCGATTTGGAAATGTCATTTGTCGAGGCTGAAGATATTATGGAAATCTCCGAGAAACTGACTTCAAAAGTCGCAAACTATTGTATCGGAAAACCCCTCGAGTTACCATTGCCCAGAATGACATATAAAAAAGCAATGGAGAAATACGGCACAGATAAACCCGATATCCGATTCGGCATGGAGCTTGTTGATGTTACGGATATTCTTGAGAATTCCGGTTTCGGAGTTTTCGATAGAATAATCGGAGGCGGCGGAAAAGTTATCGCTTTGACAACCGAAGGCGGCCCGGGTTTTTCCAGAAAAGACCTGAAAGAAATTGAAGGCAAAGCCAAAGAATTCGGTGCTCCAGGTTTAGCGTCGATGAAAAGCGATGGCTGCAAATTAACAGGGTCTATTGCCAAGTTCTTTTCGGAAGATGTCAAAGAGAAATTGATATATAGATGCAAACCGCAGGAGGGTGATTCCATATTTTTCGCTGCCGGTAAAAAGAAAGAAGCCTACACTCTGGCCGGCAATATGAGGACATATTTCGGCAAAAGGCTGAATTTGTATGACCCAAATGATCTGAAAGCAGTCTGGGTTACCAACTTTCCGCTTTTCGAAGAAGACGATGATGGCAATCCAACGCCGAAGCATCATCCTTTCACACAGCCTCTTCTCGAAGATGTGGATCAATTAGAAATAATGCCATTGAAGGTTCGCTCCAATGCCTATGATCTTTGTCTTAACGGCTTTGAAATCGCCGGTGGCTCGATTCGTATCCATGATAATGGCCTTCAAAAAAGGCTTTTTAAGGCAATCGGTATAGAGGATGAGTCAGTAAAAGAACGTTTCGGCTTTCTGCTGGATGCATTCGATTTTGGCGTTCCGCCTCATGGTGGAATCGCTTTCGGCTTCGACAGGCTCGTCATGATTCTTGCAGGGCTGGATTCAATTCGCGATACAATAGCATTTCCAAAAACTACTGCAGCCTACTCGCTTATGGAAAATGCCCCATCCGAAGTAGATAAAAAACAATTGAAAGAATTGCACATAAAGATTGATAAAAAGAGAAAAGAGTAAATACCGCTTCAGATATAGAAGCATCAACAATATAGAAAAAAGGATTAAATGCCAAATAAGTTCGAAAATAACCAATATACAGAACTTGTAATTCCCGAAGGAATCGATCCAAGAGAGCTTTTCGGGGCAAGATCGATTCATATCAACAATATCGAAAATACTTTCGGTGTCCGCGTTGTATCACGAGGCGATACAATCCAAATCTATGGGCCAAAAGAAGCACAGAAATCGGCAAAAGAGCTTTTCAAGATGATGATCGAGCAATTAAACCGCGGAGGAATGCTTTCGCAGCAATCACTTCGATATGCTATGGACATTGTCCAGAAAAACGGCTATCAACCGCCCGATACACTCGATGAGCGGATAATTATCACAAAACACAATCATACAATCCGGCCAAGAAGCGATGGACAGAGGCGATATTCCAGGGCAATGTTCGAAAATGACCTTATCTTTGTCATCGGCCCAGCTGGAACAGGTAAGACATATCTCGCTGTGGCTTTTGCAGTGCGCCTTTTGGAAGAGAACCAGGTAGATAGGCTCGTTCTGGTACGTCCGGCAGTAGAAGCTGAAGAGTCGCTTGGTTTTTTGCCCGGTGATATGAAAGCCAAAGTCGATCCATATCTTAGGCCGCTGTACGATGCCTTATACGATATGCTACCACAAAACAAAATGGAAAGATATGTCCAGGCGGGCAAGATCGAGGTTGCACCTCTTGCATTTATGCGAGGCAGAACATTGAATAATTCCTTTATAATTCTCGATGAAGGCCAAAATACAACCGTTGGCCAGATGAAAATGTTCCTCACAAGAATGGGCATGCACTCCAAAGTCATTGTAACCGGCGATATCACACAAATCGATTTGAAACCCAAATCTCGCTCAGGTTTGCTTCAAGTGACCAAAGTTCTCAGAAATATTCCAAATATTGCCTTTGTTAACCTTGACAGAAATGATGTTGTGAGGCATAATTTAGTACAGGAAATAATTCAGGCTTACGAAAAATTTAACCAGAATCAAAATGGCAAGACGGAAAAATAAAAAACCGAAGAATAAAATAGTAAAAGGCTTAGAACTTGCTGTTATTAGCCTATTTATCGCTCTGCTTGTGAGAGCTTTTGTCGTATGTGGATATGTAATTCCAAGCGATTCTATGGAGAACACTCTTTTTGGTGGCGATGTTGTTTTGGCACAAAAGATTTCATATTCCATGCGAAGGCCCAAGCCAGGAGAAATAGTTGTCTTCCGTTATCCGCTCAATCCTAAAAAGTATTTTATCAAGCGATGCATCGCAACAGCAGGCCAAACTGTCGAGATTGTCGATAAGACTTTGTACGTAGATGGGCATATCTATGAGGATCCACCCAAAGTAACTTACAAAGATCCCGAAGTCCTTGAAATGATTTTCTCTAATCGCGATAATTTCGGCCCATATACTGTTCCAGAGAAATCTATATTTGTTATGGGCGATAATCGAGATCAATCCGAGGACAGCCGTTCATGGGGCGAGGTTCCTTTGAAATTTATACAGGCAAAACCGATGTTTGTCTATTTTTCATGGGCAGAAGCACCTAATGCTCCCGAGTACAATAATATACTAAATTTGCTCGATGTTATATGGTATAATATTGTACATCTTTTCGATAGACTTAGGCTTGGAAGAATCGGCGTATTTCCATCTTGAATGCAATCTATCTTCACATTCCCTTTTGTGTTAAAAGATGCGATTATTGTAGCTTCTATTCTATCGAATATAATCATCGAGACATCGTAAATTATTGCAAAGCATTAAAAAAAGAAATCCAGATTCAGGCTAAGCTTTTTCAAAATAAAATCATAGATACCATCTATTTCGGTGGTGGTACCCCATCGGTTATGGAAACATCACAAGTGGATTCTATTTTCGAAAGTCTTAACAGATATTTCAATATTAGTGCTGCCTGCGAAATAACTTTCGAGCTAAATCCAAAGACAGTCGATAAAGAATATTTGCAGATGCTTCGGAAAGTCGGAATCAATAGATTATCGATTGGTATTCAAAGCCTTAACAATAAGGAACTCGAGCTTCTTGGAAGAATCCATGATTCGCAAAAAGCAATCAAGGCTCTCGAGGATGCCCGAGAAGCTAATTTTGATAATATCTCCGTTGATATCATTACTGCCATTCCAGGTCAAAGCAAAAAAGACATCAGAAAATCTCTGGAGATAATCACCGATTATTCTCCAGAACATATCTCAATATATGATCTTAGCATAGATAAGGGCACGAAAATTAGCGAATTAGTAAATTCCAAAACCTTGAAGGCAAATGATAATGACAAAGAATTGTATTATTTTGCAATAGATTTTTTGGCAAAAGCTGGATTCGAACACTATGAGATATCGTCTTTCGCAAAAAAAGGTTTTCAAAGCAAACATAATAATAAATATTGGGAAAGAAACTCATATATTGGATTGGGAGCTTCGGCACATTCCATGATAGCGGATGTTCGTTTCAATAATCCTGCCGATATGCAAAAATATTTGTATAAACTTGATAAAAACGAATTACCATCAGAAAATATTGAATTCTTGACTTATAAAGATATAATATCCGAATTTATAATGCTGGGACTGCGCAAAACAGATGGAATAGACATAGGCAGTATCCCAAAAACAACGAAATATGGAAAACAATTATTAGGAAATATTCAAGAACTAATCAGGATGGGTTATTTAACCCAAAACAATAAAAAGGTAGCAATATCTCATAGCCACCTTTTTATTTCGAATGAAATAATCATTCACATTATACCCTAACCCACAAACTATTTGTAATTTACCCAGTTAACCTCCAAACAAATGTATAATTTCGCTTTTTTAGCTGGTTCCTATAAGGGCCATTTCGCCGTTTAATATCTGTTCAAGAGTTTTTGCAAATTTACCTCCAGATGATGCTTCGAAGTCTATTGGGAAATTCTGTAATTGTTGCAATGTAATAGCTCGTTTTTCTGGAATTGGTGTTTTTTGCGCTGGCTTTGGGTTTCTTGGTTTTCTTTTCTTCCGCTTGTGGACGGTTGCCAGTGCTGCACATCTTGATGAGCAGTATTTCGGAACATATTTTGCCCCGACCGAATACACAAATTGATTATCGCAACCATCTCTTTCACAAGTCTTTAACGCTCTTGGTAATTTTTTCCTTGGCATAATAATAACCTCCTACCTAATATAATAGCATTTATCATGCCAAAAAGAAAAGAACCGCAGCAAAGCTACGGTTCATAAGAATTCTTAAAATAATGTGCATAATTTTGACAAAAAACGTGTCGCAATTAAACATATCAACCCAGAGCTTGGGGGATAAAACCCAATACAATGGGGCATATTACCCAATTAAGGGTAAGTATAATGGATTTCAAACTCAGAAATAGAAGGCGTTGACGCCTGATAAAGCGGGCCTCTACCTCTATTTCTATATCCGCTGAAATCTGCGTTAACCATTGTTCGGAAGATTATCTCGATATCGCCCTGTTCGAGTTCGAAGGTCCAATACGGCGAGATCATGAAGGCTGTACCGGAGAATTTTATAATATCTCGTTCGGTATCGCCCCACCATTCTATTTTTCCCGCTGCAAGCCATTCTAATTTTAACCCTTTTAGCCAAAGAGTCTCAAATGGAACACCGAGATCCAGTGTCCAGATATGGCCATCCAGAAGAACTCCTCCTGGATAGTATTTGGCTCTGGCATATCTGTATTCCATGCCAAGTCCCCAATTTCTATATGTCCTGAAATACGCAGCAGCGCTAATGTCGCCGATCGCTGCATATTTATCGAGAAATGGTGGAATTGTTTTGACTCGTAATGGAAATTCGAGAAAATAATCATCCCAAACCATTGTTGGCGTGATAGAAAATCCCATTTCCGCCATAGGAAACCAGACGCTTTCGGTCTTTTCGGCACCTATTTCAAAGGTTGTAACCGGCAAATGAAAAGTGAATATACCCCTAATATAAGCGGGTACTTGCAATATAGTATCAGCAGGATTCAATGAATCCGCATTTTGCTGTTCGTTGTCTTCCTGTGCCAAAAGCCCAAAGGCAAGAAGGGCTATTAGCAGTATTGTTATTTTATTTCTCAATTGGGCCAATTGCATCCTTCGGGCAAACCTGTTTACAAATTTCACAGTGATCACCGGCGCAAAGGTACATATCTATCTTTGCTTTCTTGGTCTTAGAATCGCGAGATAATGCCGGGCAACCAACCTTTAGGCAAAGTCCGCAGGCAATACACTTCTCTGAATCGACAGCCATCGGAGTAACTTTAATTTTCTTATAATCGAGAAGAATACATCTTCCTTTATTGATAACAAGCGATGGCCCATCTTTTGTGGTTGTGGCCTTGAGAGCTTTTTCGATGTCTTTTAGGTCGAAAGCGTCTGTAACATGGATATCTTTTACGCCAACAGCCTCGGCAACCTTGACATAGTCGGTAGAGATGGAATCATCGCCCATCAAAGTCTTGCCTGTGCCAGGATGTTCCTGATGGCCGGTCATTGCAGTGATGCTATTGTCGAGAAGGGCTGTTGTAATATTGCCTTTATTATAGGCAACATTGGCCAGGCCAGTCATACCAGAATGCATAAATGTGGAATCACCGATGAATGCTACGGTCTTTTTACCAAATTCTTTGCCCTGGCCAAGTTCGAGGCCGAAAGCATTTGTAATCGATGCGCCCATACAGACACAAGTCTCGCCACAATTAAGAGGTGGCAATACTCCGAGAGTATAGCATCCAATGTCGGTTGTAGTGTTTAGCTTCATCTTATTTGTAATATAGAAAATTCCCCTATGCGGACAACCCGGGCAAAGAACCGGAGGCCTTGCTGGAAGATCATCGGTCTTTACATCTGCTGGGGCTGCAAGATTCAGGTCGAATGCTTCGGCGACTCTTCTCTGTGATAGTTCGCCTGCTATCGGGACTTTGTCCTTACCAATAACTTCGATACCCATTTGAAGCATTTCTTCTTCGATAAATGGCTCATTCTCTTCTATAACATAAATCTTATCGACCATATCAGCAAACTTGCGAGTCAGTTTTTTTGGGAATGGGAAGCTCATGCCGAGTTTCAGGAAAGCGGCTTTCGGGAAAGCTTCTTTTGCATATTGATATGAGATACCCGAAGAGATAATACCGATTTTTGTATCGCCTTCTTCAATGACATTAAAAGGTGATTCATTAGAATACTCTTCCATCTTCTTAAGTCGCTCTTCCAATTTGACATGCAATTTTCTAGCGTGGGCCGGCAAAACAACTCGCTTGGAAATATCACATGTATATGGTTTCCTCTCTACTTCATCTCTTTCGCCGAGTTCAACCAGGCCTTTGGAATGAGAAAGCCTTGTCGAAAGCCTGAGAAGCACAGGAGTATTGAATTTCTCTGAAACCTTGATTGCCTCTTTGACAAGTTCTTTGCATTCATGAGAATCGGATGGTTCGAGAAGTGCCCATTTAGCAAATTTTGCATATCTACGATTATCCTGTTCATTTTGCGAGCTATGCATACCAGGATCATCGGCAGAAACCAGGACAAATCCGCCATCTGTACCGGTATATGCAAATGTAAAAAGCGGATCGGCTGCTACATTAACGCCAACATGCTTCATTGCAGTCAGCGTCCTTGCGCCGCCAAAAGATGCGCCCATACCGACTTCCAGGGCGACCTTTTCATTAGTCGACCATTCTGAATAAATCTCTTTGTACTTCGCTACATTTTCTAAAATCTCTGTTGATGGTGTTCCAGGATATGCAGTAGCAACATGGATACCGGCTTCATAAGCTCCACGAGCTATCGCTTCATTTCCTGATAAAAGCGCCCTTTTCGACATTAGCTCTCCTTATCTCCTTATATTTTGTTATCAAAAAGATGTATGAAATTAATAATTAACCCTAACAAAAGCAAGCATTTTCAAGATACGGATAAAAAATCTTAGGTTTTTTGTTTCTTCTTTTTCGCTGCCGGGAAAAGTACATTATTAAGAATCAGTCTATATCCGGGAGAATTTTTATAAAGCGCCAAATCTGGCGGTCTTTCTCCGATATAGTGTGCATAGTCCTCCGGGTCATGACCGCCGAGGAATGTAAAAGTGCCCCGGCCAAAGTTGCCATGAATATATTTTGCAGCATTAGCACCCTCATATTCGGCCAAAATTATGACATGGTCTTTAATGAAATCTTTCTTAAACGCTGTATTTTGGCCGAGAAAATCTGGCACAAGGCCTGTATGATCCTGAGTTAACATAGTTGGAACCGGGTCGTATTTGGCCGAAAAGTCAAATAGCCGAAAGTATTTATCATTATTGCCATCCGCCTTTCGAACATCGGCTCTACTCGGTTTAACATCGATATTCGAATGTTCATAGACCATAGGGTCGGTTATCAATTGAAAATTCTCGAATGCCAGGCAATTATCATAGTTTAACTTATCTTGAAATCCAGGCTCGACCGGAGTGCCGTCAAAAGGCACATCGCAGATATCTGTTTCCAAAGCTGCGAGAGCAATGTCATATGTATCGGTAGCGCTGCACATAGCAAATACAAAACCACCGCTGGACATATAATCTCGAATCTTAAGAACTACGGCCTTTTTCAAATTAGGGACATTCTTATATCCCATCTCTCTGGCGGTTTTTTCCGAAAGGGATACCATTTTCTTATACCAAATTGCATTTCGGTATGATGCATAGAATTTTCCATATTGCCCGGTAAAGTCTTCATGATGAAGATGGAGCCAATCATATTCATCGAGTTGCCCCATAAGTACTTCCGGGTCCCAGAGTGTTTCATGTGGAATTTCGGCATATTCGAGAGCCATACGGACGGCATCATCCCAGGGATCGCGCGTTGGCGGCACATAAACTGCAACCTTTGGCGCTTTCTCAAGCAATACAACTTCCATATTATTCTCTTCGATTGTCGCATAAATTCTCTGTGCATCAGATTCGGATATGGTTTCGTATGTTACACCTCGAACATTACAAATATCCTTGGCACTGGAAGAGTAAGGCATCATAAAACTGCCAGAACGGTAATTCAGAAGCCATTCCACATCGAAACCTTGCTCGAGGCCCCAATATGCGATACCATAAGCCTTAAGATGGTCTGTCTGAGACAAATCCATCGGGATTAATAAACGATCGCCTAAAACAATGCCGGCGATCAAAATGAATAATAATAATATTTTTCTCTTTCTTCTCATCGTATTTCCAATATAATATTTTATGCTCAAAAATCAAGTCCTTTCAAAAAATGAAGATTTTTAAAAAATAATATCTTAACTTGACTTAAACCTTATGATAAATTATTTTATTTAATGTTATTAAAGAAAAGGAGTAGCAATATGAATAGATTTGCCTTATTAATTATTTTGTTAATTTGTGTATTTAGTATTATCGGAAATGGTTTCGATTATCCAAAAGTTATGGATGATGGCAGGATATTTTTTACATCGTATAATGGCTGGGGAATATTCAGCTCGGATGGTAATGGTGTAGAAAGAATATCCAGTGAACATGCACGAGGCCGATACATCAATATATATGGAAATACGATAACTTATAAAAAGGCCTATTCAGCAGAAAATCAAATACCTGTAATTTTAGGCCTTAGAAGCAGGGAATTTGAATTTGATGATATCAATTGCAACTATACAGGAATTCCATATTTGACAGAAAATGCAACATTAATACCATCTGAAGGCAAGCTTTATATATTCAAAGGCTCCCAGACAAAAATCAGGGATATGAAAAGCTCTGTCCAATATATCGATGTACATCAAAACAATATCTGCTATATTGATGATAATGGCTTTTTGATTATTATGAATATTCAAAATGGGAATGAATACATTATCAGTGAAAATGCTGGTTTTCATCCAAAATTCTCGCCAGATGGCCGTGCGATTGTTACTACTTATCAGAATGGAGCCAATATTTATAGATTAGCAGATGAATTGGAAAATGGCTTCTCTTCGAAGTATTTCATCCAAGATGCCCAAAATCCAATCTGGTATGGAAATGGTCTTATTTATCAATTCACCAATGAATACAATTATCATGTCGATTTCTCTGAACTTTTCTACTATGATTTAAACTCACACAAAAAATACCCCATTACCAGTACCGATGATATCCACGAGACAAGGCCTTCGCTTTCTGAAAATAGTAAATTTATTGTGTTCAGAGATATAGAGACCGGTTCGATATACCGTGCTGAGCTTAATTCCTCGATAGATAATAATCTCAGAATCACAAATCGCACCTTAATCGCTAACGGCGATGATGCACCTGAAGGCTTCCCCGAATTTTTTGAAAGTGTCATTATGTCGCCTATGGAAACTATGGAATCGATATCCTGCCCATACCTGCATCAAGTATATGATACTCCCGACTGGCATAATGGCCACTGGAGCTGTGGGCCTGCATCATGCCTTATGGCTGTCCAAAAATATGATATATTACCTGATCACAATATAACCGTAAGTTCACCGTATTCACATACACATCCTTTTGGATGGTATGTTCCCAATACCTATACTTATAATGGCTATACTTATGATATCAGCGGTCTTGCCGCAGGCGATACCTGGGTTACAGGCGCACATGGATTCATCTGCCGGGAATATGGCGGTGCCGTCTGGGCACATATGGAAACTTTCATGGAGCAACATGGACTCGATTCATGGTATCTCGGAGCCGTATGGTCAACATATACCGGCCAGATTAGCGATGGGTATCCTGTTGTGTCTTCTACGAGTGTTATGGGATATGGCCATATTCAATGCTTTATTGGATATTTTGGAGATCATGGCATAATCACTAATGATCCCTATGGAAATGCAAATTATTCTCCATGGTGCCAGTACAATGGCGAAAATGTCCGCTATGACTGGCCCGGCTATGATAATGGCTATCTCGAAATCTCGATTAGCCAGCTCTTTGCTGCAAATGGCCCGCTTGCAGAACCTACACCTTCCACACCAGATACACTGGTGGACGATTGGAGCTCGGGATTTCATCGAGCTGAAGCAGGCGGTGCATACTGGTATCAATGGATAGGCGGTTTCTATAATCATGTCTGGTGGACATATAGCATGGACGCTTCTGCTGATGATTACTACGGCAAATGGTATCCTGTACTTCCTAATTCTGGGGTCTATGAGGTCTATGTCCATATTCCATCTAATCATGCGAATGCACAAGCGAGATATAAAGTATTCCATAATACCGGTGAGGACGTTGTTACGGTAAATCAAACCCTTTACTATGATGACTGGGTTTCTATCGGAACATATGGATTTGGCGATGAGGATGGCGGATATGTCTATCTTGGCGATAATACTGGAACTGCCGATAATCAAGTCGGATATGATGCTGTGAAATGGTCATATCGCGATCATCTGGTTTATTCGGATACATTGATAGACGACACAGAAGACGGCTTCGATAAAGACGGCAATATCGACTTTTTCCATCATCAATATTCAGGTTATGGTGGCCATTCATGGTATACATATTCGACACATAGCGAAGATACTTGTTCGGCTACCTGGCGAGCTAATCTATCTCGTGGCGGGGTTTACGAGGTGTCAGTCTATATTCCAGATGAAAATGCGGCAGCCCATTCTGCCCAGTATCATGTCCATCATGCAGATGGCGAAGATGTCGTTTGGATAAACCAGGGCGATCATTCCGATGAATGGGTCAGCCTCGGCACTTTCGATTTCAATTACGGAACCAGCGGCTATGTCTATCTTGGTGATGCTACCGGTGCTCCCGGATACAAAATCAATTTCGATGCTGTCAAGTTTACATATCTCTATGCTACAAACATCGAAGAAGATAATAGCTACAATCCTCATAAACTGACTTTGAAAGCAGGGCCAAATCCATTTAATTCTTCATGTCGTATTTCATCGAATCGGCCTGCGAATATCAAAATCTTTGATACTAATGGCTCTCTAATCGAAAGATTCATTATGAAAAGCGCCAATGAAGAAATCATATGGCAGCCGGAGCAAAAGCAAAATTCGGCGATCTATCTGATAACTGCAGAATGGCAAAGTCAAAGCAAGAGCCGTAGAGTCGTTTTAATTAAATAGAGCCAATCAAAGAATTATTTTTTAATAGGCATCTTTCGATATCGAATAGTCAGGTTCATTGTCTCCGGAATATGTTTTCGCAGCTCTTCAATCTTTGGTTTACAGATATCGTGGAATTTGAACCATAGTTTCTCAAATACATCGATGTAAAGAATGGAATTTTCATCGACTTCGTTAATTATTTTAATCAACTCTTTCTTATAATTATCATTAACATTTGGATAATAGCTCTTCCTTATCATCGGACGAGTCGGAAGCTTTTCAAATTCCCATTTCATAGAGACATCGCTCTGGGACTTTGTAAATTCCAGGATAATATACCCTTTTGGCTCATCGATTTCTGCGGAAGATATCCTTTCTATCGATCCGGGATATAATACTGGTGTAGTGTATTCGCCGGAATCTAAAACCTGATACCTATGTATATGCCCGGAAAGGATGCAATCGAAATCTTTTGGCAAAGAATCCTTCTCTATGACATCTTCCCCATTTTTGAAAATATAATCACCAGGGCCGACAGTAGCTCCCTGCACAAGTTGATGAATACAAAGCAATCTAATATCGGCATCGTATGAATCATAGCCAGTATCTTCGATGAGCTTTTCGAATTTGCCATTTATCATTGTACGATAAAATGGGAAGCCTGAAAGCGACAGGCTAAAGCCATCCTTTTCATAGAGAAAAGTATACGGCTTATGAAAAATATTGATATTTTCTGAAATGGCGAGAATTCCATGAGGAATCTGGCTTCTTTCATGATTTCCGGGTACAATGTACACAGGCGTTTCATATTTTGCCATCTCATGTAAAGGATCGAAAACCATCTGAGACAATTTCATCGGGAATTTGCTTCTGTAGAAGATATCGCCACCATGAATCAGGATGTCGATATCTGGCTTTTTAGCTCTTTCCAATATTTTATAATAATTATCGAAAATATCTTTGCCTCTTCTTCGCCTTTTTACCTTTGGGTTAAAGGGCAGATCAAAACCAAGATGGGAATCTGCGAAGAAAAGAATCCTTATTTTACTATCGCTCATAAGAATATATAGTCTCTCTTTTTTTTATTTTTCATTAGCCATGTAAATACAATATTAGCCCTATCATATTTTTCAATTTTTTTGTATCTATCGATATATTTGTATTTATCGAGCCTTTTACGAAGAATAGTATCCAGTCTTGATTTTGAAAATAATTCATTACTTATACCAAGCAGAAGCCCACGATAAAATAGATATGACAAACTTCTATTATCCTTGCATTCCACATATACACCACCATCCGAAAATTGCCTAAAAAACTCCTGACGATAGTAGTAGCCACGAAGCAGCTTGAGTGCTTCTTTGATTTCCATGGCTTTTTCAAATTGCAGCTTTTCGGAATAATCATGCATTTTCTCGGACAATAACTCCAGAAAGGCATTATCTTCGCCTTTGAGATAATCGAGTGCTATTTGCATCTCTGCTGAATATTCTTCTACATTGGCTTTTCCAAAGCATGGGCCAAAGCAAAAGCCAAGTTGCTCTCGAATGCAACGATTTTTAGGGACTTTATCCTTACATATTCTAAGACGCAGATTATCGGTAATCATCTCATAGGCTCTCCTGGCCATATTTTGTCTTAGAAAAGGCCCGAAGAAGATTTGCGAACTTGGTTTATAGCCATTAACCAGTGCCGGAAATTCACCATCTACTAAACTGAAGTATTTATATTTTGTGAAATCCTTTTGCTTCACATTGAATTTGGGAAGATGCTTTTTTATAAGTTCATCTTCTAATAGCAGGGCCTCAAGCTCTGTAGAAACTCGCAGATAGTCTATGCCGTCTATTTCTGCCAGAAGTCTTTTGGTTTTATTTTTTGTTGGCTTCCTGGTGAAATAGCTTTTTACTCGTTTTCGGAGATTTTTGGATTTGCCAATATAAATTACAGTATTGTTATTGTTTTTGAATAGGTAAACTCCGTTTGTTTCCGGCAGTCGATTTAGCATATGGAGAAAATTATCATTCATAATAATAAGATATGCAAAAATCTCAAAATTTGAATAGTTTTTTTAGGTAAACATCCGAAAATAATGATGGGTAAATATTAGATTAATAATATATCCCTATAAAAAATAAAATAGTCATTGTTTTGACAGGATTTTTTAGTATTTTTTATTGAAGTAATTTCTAAGGAGGATAAATGCGAGATTTATTGACTTATGCACTCGATACCCTGTCGAGAGCGAATGTCGATTATGCAGATATCCGTTTTCGTGAAACTTTGAATGAGCGTTTATATACTATGAACGATGTGCTCAAAGCATTTCATAATTCGGAAGACTCTGGCATCGGTATTCGCGTGCTTAGGAACGGGCGATGGGGCTTTGCAGCGACTCCATTCACCGATAAAAAGAATATTGATAAAGCGATAAAAAAAGCTATCGATATAGCTGAATCTACAAGCGATATCGATCAGAAACCTATAATTCTAACACCAGACCGCCCTCAAATAGCCAAATTCAGAACAAATATCGATAAGGACCCATTCCAGGTACCGCTCTCAGAAAAACTCGACCTGCTGACATCGATATATGGCGAAACAAGCAAGGTAAATAAAATCAAAAGAACCGATGCAATGCTCTATTTCAAAAAAATGCATCAGATTTTCCTTTCTACCGAAGGCTCTGACCTGGAAAATGAATTTTATATCTCGGCAGGCGGTTATCAATGCACCGCCGTTGACAATGGCGATTTCCAGACACGTTCATATCAGGACTTCCCGAAATCGGCCGGCTGGGAATGGATTCTCCAGCAGCCTTTCCATAAAAAAGCACCCCAGATTGCAGAAGAGGCAGTCCAAAAGCTCACAGCACCCAAAGGGCCATCGGGCAAGATGGATCTTATACTTCTGCCATCTCATCTTGTGCTTACGATTCACGAATCTGTTGGCCATCCAACAGAACTCGACCGAGTCCTTGGCTGGGAAGCCAATATGGCCGGAATTTCATTCGCTACCACAGATAAATTAGGCAATTTCAAATACGGGTCAGAACTCGTTAATTTTGTGGCAGATAATAATCTCGAAGGCGGGCTTGCAAGCTGGGGCTTCGATGATGATGGCGTGCCTTCCAAAAGATGGAATATCGTAAAAGATGGCATTCTTGTGAACTACGGAACAACAAGAGATACAGCACATTATATAGGCCAGGACGAAAGCATGGGATGCTCCCGGGCCGATTCATATGCCTCACAGCCAATAAATAGAATACCCAATCTATCACTTATGCCCGGAAAGAATAAGCTTTCCCTGGATGATCTAATAGCAGATACCGAAGAGGCAATCATCATAGATGGGCGCGGTAGTTTCTCTATAGACCAAAGACGTTATAATTTCCAATTCGGTGGTGATTTCTTCCAGAAGATCGAAAATGGCAAGATTGTCGGGCCACTGCGCGATGTTACATATCAGGCAATAACTCCAGAATTCTGGCGAAGCATGGACGCAATTTGCAGCCGAGAAGAATGGCTTCCACACGGAGTCCTTAATTGCGGAAAGGGCGAGCCTATGCAGGGTATGCAGATGAGCCATGGTAGCGCTCCAGCCAGATTCAGGAAAATCGATGTAGGAGGTGCCTTAAATGGATAATATGAAGAAAAGATTCGAGCAAATTGTCGAGTATATCAAGCTCATAAGCAGCGCTGATGATTATATTATCCAGTGGTATGCAAAGGATAGCGCCCTTACAAGATTTGCAGATAATATGGTAACCCAAAATGTGGATATTTTCTCCGAAAAGGTAGAGCTGACATCATACTTCGATGGCAAAAAAGCATCTTTGGAAACCGCCAATTTGGACAAAGACGGACTCACAAGACTTGTAAAAAAATGCGAGCTAACTGCAAAAAATTCGATTAAAGACAAAGAATACATGCCAACTCTGGCCCAAACCGACCAGAAAATCATAAATGATATCGATCCTGCGGTCATAGATATGGGATCACGGCAAAGAGCCAAAATAGCAAAATATGCTATCGAGAGGTCCCAAAAAGAGGATGCAATCGCTGCTGGCATAGTCCAAAAGGGTATCAACTTTTTAGGTATAGCAACCAAAAATGGCGCTCATAAATTCTATGCCAAAACACGCGCTGAATACAAAAATACTATCGATATAAATAACCACAAAGGCGCAGCATGGGAAAGCGATTTCAAATTAGATAGAATCAATGCAGAGGCTATCTTTGAGGAGGCCCTTAAAGATGCCAGGCTTCTTAATCAAAGAGTCGAGCTGGAACCCGGTAGATATAAAGTTTTGATTGGAGCTCGTGCTGCACGGCATCTATTCTCGATGATGTCCTATTATGGGCTAAACAGGCGCGCTGTCGATGAAGGCTATTCTGCCTTCACTGGAAAAATTGGCGAAAAAATAGCCGATGAAAGAATTAATATCTATACAGACCCAAACGATAAAAAAGCTCCAGCAGCTCCTTTCAATTATGAAGGCCAGCCAATCGAAAAAAGACATATCATAAAAAATGGCGTTCTCGAAAGTATTCCTTGTTCAAGATTCTGGGCCAAAGAAAATGACATCGATGCATGGAGCATTGGGAATATCATTTTTGCCGGTGGCGAAAAAAGCGAGGCCAAACTCCTGGCATCCATCGATCGCGGATTCTATATCAAGGAATTCTGGTATATCAGAATGGTCAAGATGAATGACCTTACTCTCACCGGAATGACTCGAAATGGCTTCTTCTATATCGAAGATGGCCTTTTGGTATCCGGCGCTACTCATTTTAGATGGAATGACTCGCCTCTATCGATGCTAAATAGAATAGTCGAACTCGGACAGGGAAGTGGCAATATACCCGAATGGGGACGAGCCATATTTGCTCCTGCCATGATTGTCGATGATTTCTATCTATCGAGCAAGACTCTGTTCTGATAAGAATATAAAATGATGATTAATAAGGCGCCGTTTTAACGGCGCTTTTTTTATTTTGCTTGTCAGAATTTAAATTTATATTACTTTTTAGAACTTGTAAAGTTTTGGGAAAAATAAGTGAGGGAAATGAGAAATCTAATCTTAATAATTTTGATATTGCCGATACTACTACTCTGTCAGGAAGATAGCCTGTCTTATCGATTTAAAGATGGCATGATAGAAGGAATCGATTCTTTGAGCCAACTCGATAGCCTTGCAACCTTTAGATTCATTATTTTCAGCGATAATAAAGGCGACTCGCCCACCTCTTCTGAATCATTCGCCAGGATGATCGATTGGACCAGAGAATCATATTGCTTTATCGGCCTTGGCGACCATGTCAAAAAAGGCTGGGGAAATAGTTTTTGGGATTTCATACAAACAAATCAAGAATGGACAGATAGATTCTACCCCAATATTGCAGATGGCGAAAATGAATATTATGGTAAATCTCAGGGCGATTGGGGAGCTGGCGGTGAATTCCTGTCAGAAATCGGTATGGAAAAAAGAACAAATACACAAATTCGAGACAATGGTTGTGAGTATTATTCGAAAATCTCATGTCCTAGCGATTTCATGATTCACTTGATTCAACTTCACTACCCCGATAATCCGCCAAATGATTCAATTGCATTCAAACCAGATTCAAGAAAATTCTTGATAGAAACACTTGAAAGTATTCAAAGAAATGAAAAAGATATAATTATAGCAGCAGCACATTCCTACGATGGCTTTTGGTTCGATGAGCTTTCTGAGTCCGAGCAGGATATAATAATGCAAAAATGCGATCTTGTTCTTTCTGCAACCAGCCACTTTTTCGAAATCTTCGATGTAATACCAGATTCAATTGCGCCAGTATTCATAAATACCGGTTCGATTCCTCATTCTGTCGCCTATTGCCCGCCGGGTTATCTCGATGTGCATGTTCTTGACAATCCTCCTGCGATTATTGGCCAATATATCAATGCAAACATACCTATCCGCGAATTCCAAAACTCAGATTATTCATTTCTCAAAATCCCGGGCGGAGCCACAAGAAAAACAGAATTTAGAAAAAAGCGAGAGACCGAGAATTACGATAAAATCATCGGCAGTATCAATAGCAGCCTCACAAAAGCAGAAATGACTGCGATTGCAGAGAGCCTTTATATCGCAAAAACTAATTCTGATATGGCGATTATCGATTCCACTGAAGGCATCCAGGGACCAGAAGTAAGCAACCGACAATTATGGAAGGTATTTCCATATAATAATGAAATTTGGGTTCTTAATCTTCCGCCAGAGGATTTCATCCTTCTCTTCGGCGATCGATATGATATCGATGGTAATTCCACTATTAGAGTTGCTGTCAATAGCTATCTTGGTAGCTATCTTGTAGATAAAAGAGGCCTGTCTGAGGATAAAGTCGAAAAAACAGGTATTTATGAAATCGGCCTACTTACTGAATGGCTTTCCAGTAAGATAGATGGCTTATCTGAATAAGTAATGCAAATAATCAAATGTATATCATAAGATTAAACTTTTTTGATAATTTTCTTGTCAAATCCGCCATTATACTATATTTTGCACGGCAAAAGGAGGACTTTATGTCTCAGGTATGTTATATTTGTGGAAAAAAACCACAAGTCGGAAATACTCGAAGCCATGCTAACAATGCTATGAAGCGCCGTTTTAAACCAAATTTACAGAAGGTTCGGGCTCTTGTCGATGGCAAGCAAAAGAAGATTCTTGCCTGCACAAGCTGCATTAAAGCTGGTAAGATTACAAAAGTAGTTAGCTAAAGACAACTACATTTTTTGATAAAAGCCTCTTTGAAAGATCGAGATCTTTTAAGGGGCTTTTGTATTTGCCAATTTATAGTTTTATATTCGAAGATAGAAATAGCAAAAGGCTTATTTTTTGTGTGCTATTCCCCTACTAGATTTTTCTATGAAGTCCATAAAATAATTCAAAATATCATTTCCTTTTGCAAGCTTAGCTAATTCAACCAAAGCATCTTTTCTATTTATTTTTCTATAGTATAATATCTTGAATGCTTCTTTTATTACTTGAATTTGCTTTTGGCCGAAATCATTTCTTTTTAGGCCAATTATATTCATACCAGCACATTTAGCCGGAACGCCATCTACGAGTGAATATGGGAGAATATCTCTTGTAATTTTCGATTGAGCGCCGACCATCGCGAAAGAGCCTATTCGGCAAAACTGATGAATAGCTGTAACGCCGCCGATAATTGCCTTGCTATCTATCGTCACATGCCCTGCAATATGAGTAGAATTAGCGAGAATGATATCTGAACCTAAGTAGCAATCATGAGCAACATGCACATAAGCCATCAAGAGATTTCTATCTCCGATTGCACTCTTTCCGGTTTCATCGGTACCGAGATTGAGAGTACAGTACTCTCTTATGATATTATCATCGCCAATAATTAGCTCTGTATCTTCTCCGTCATACTTGAGATCCTGTGGAATATTTCCGATCGAACAACCCATATGGATTTGATTTCTTTTACCGATAGTTGTTTTTCCCGTTAACCAATTATGTGGGCCGATGACAGTATCTTTTCCTATCTTAACCCGGCTATCGACAATTGAATATGGGCCAATCTTAACGCCCGTGCCTATTTCTGCCGAAGGGTCCACTATTGCTGTTGGATGTATATCAGTCTGATTTTTCGAATCTTTGTAAAAAGGATGTGTCATAATTACCTCTTATAAAATCTTCTTCTCTGAGTATTTTCTTATGTATAGGCAGTGTTGTTTTCACTCCTTCGATAATAAACTCATCCAATGCCCTTTGCATTCTTAATCTGGCTTCGTCTCTTGTATTTCCATGAGTAATGAGTTTAGCAATCATCGAATCATAATACGATGGAACAACATATCCAGCATATGCATGAGTATCCACTCTAACGCCAAATCCTCCTGGGATATGAAGACTTGTGATTCTTCCCGGTGATGGAGCGTAATTATAATCCGGGTCTTCAGCATTTATTCTGCACTCTAATGCATAACCATTGAATCGAATAGATTCCTGCAATGCTGGTAATCCTTCGCCTGCGGCTACAAGAAGCTGCGCCTTAACAAGATCGAGCCCAACGACCATTTCTGTAACAGGATGCTCGACCTGAATTCTGGTATTCATTTCGATAAAATAAATATTTCCATCTTTATCCATGAGAAATTCTATTGTTCCAGCGCCTTCGAAATTTATAATCGATGCTGCTTTGGCTGCCATCCTGCCTACCTCATCACGAGTTTTTGAGTTAAAAACAGTCGATGGACATTCTTCTATAAGCTTTTGATGTCGCCTTTGGACGCTACAATCTCTTTCGCCGAGATGAATAACCTCGCCAGCTCCATCTCCAAGTAATTGCACTTCGATATGCTTGGGATTTTCGATAAATTTCTCGACATATACACCGGGATTTCCAAAAGCGGATTCGGCCTCGGCCTGTGCCTGTATGAAGGCCTCGTGAATTTCGGTTTCATGCCTGACCAGCCTCATGCCTCGTCCACCGCCACCTGCCGTAGCTTTAAAAATTACGGGTAATCCAATTTCTATCGCCAGCTTTTTGGCTTCTTCATAAGATGATAGGATCCCCTCAGACCCGGGAACAGTCGGAACTCCAGCATTTTTCATGATTTCTTTAGCAGTGGCCTTATCACCCATCTGGCGGATCATCTTGGCAGTTGGGCCGATGAATTTAATATTATGGCTTTCACACATCTCGGCAAATTCTGCATTCTCGGCCAAAAACCCATAGCCGGGATGGATTGCATCGACATTTGTTATGATGGCTGTTGACATTATATTCCTGGGATCGAGATAGCTCTGGCTTGGAAGATTACCGCCGATGCATATTGCCTCATCGGCAAGAAGATTATGCAAGCTATTGGTATCTGCTTTCGAATATACAGCGACAGAATGAATTCCCAGCTCTTTGCATGCCCTAATAACCCGCAAAGCGATCTCGCCACGATTGGCGACTAATACTCTTTTTATCATGAATCTTCCTCTTCATCGATTAAATCATCGAGCTCGATATCATCGAAGCTGGTTTGCTTTTCTTCCGATTCATCTTCTTCGTCTTCCTGTTCTTTTTTATTCTTCATCTCAAATTCCTGCCAGCCACGATCAGAACCAGCAACAAAACCCTGAATACGTAGTTTGAAATCATCCGGGTTGGTTGCATTCTCGAGAGCAGTTTCCAAGGATATCATTCCCTGCTTATAGAAACTCATCAATGACTGGTCAAAGCTCTGCATTCCATATTGCACTGCTCCTTCTGAGATTAGGTCTCGAATACCACTTGTCTTCTCCGGGTCGGTAACAAATTCTTTGACAGCTTCTGTTCCTATCAAAATCTCGCAGGCCGGTACTCGCCCAGGTTTGTCATCGCGCGGTATAAGCCTTTGTGATACTACTGCCTGCAAAGTAGATGAAATTAGTAGCCTTATTTCCTGATGCTGATGTGGGGGGAAAAAAGATAAAATTCGATATATCGTTTGCAGGGAATCCAATGTATGCAAAGTCGAGAGAACGAGATGGCCTGTATCGGCTGCTGAAAGAGCGATCTGCATTGTTATCTCATCTCGAATCTCACCGATTTGAATCACATCAGGGTCCTGCCTTAAAGCTCTCCTCAATGCCTCGGAAAATGATAAAGTATCCTGTCCTATTTCACGCTGTGCAATAATGGAGCGTTTATTATCATGAATATATTCTATCGGGTCTTCCACTGTGATTATATTCATAGAGCTGTTTCGATTAATATAATCGACCATAGATGCCAGTGTAGTAGATTTACCGCTGCCTGTAATTCCTGTAACAAGTATCATGCCTCTTTTTCTCTGAGAAAGCTTTTCTAAAATCGGAGGCAGATTAAGAGAATCGAATCTTGGTATCGATGTATTAATTAATCTAAAAGCTAAAGCCGGTGTACCCTTTTGCCTATATAGATTCACTCTAAAGCGTGATTCTTTGCCAATTTGTAATGCGAAATCCAATTCCATTTCTTCATTAAAGCGTGCTATTTGCTGAGATGTAAGAATTTTCTTGAGCATCTCCAGCATATCCTCCGCAGTAACTGGAGTCTTCGATGCACGAGTGAGTGCGCCCTGTATTCTATATATGGGCGGAATTCCGACTCTAATATGAAGATCGGATGCCATAGAGCGCGGCATTGCTTCTAGTAATTTACGAATATCCATTATGAATTAGGGTCCACCAAAAAGAGCGTATGGCCATATTCGACAGGTTCACCATCTTCGACCAGTACTTTCACGATTTTGCCTGAAACTTCGCTCTTTATTTCATTGAAAATTTTCATAGCTTCAATCAGGCAAACTACTTTGCCCTTTTCGACCATATCTCCGACAACAATATAGGGTTCATCATCGGGCGATGGCTTTCTGTATAAGGTGCCAACTATTGGCGCCGTTATTTCGATGTAATTATTATCTTCTTTTTCTTCAGCATCATCTTTTACTTCTTGCTTAGCTGCCGGTTGCTTGAGATTATCGGCCGGGTTCATTGGGAGATTAACCTGCGGAGCCTGGTTTTTCCCTGCACGAACGATACGAATCTTTTTTCTCCATGAGAGCTGTACTTCAATTTCGCTTAGATCATGCTCTTCAGCAAGAAATATCAACTGTTTTATTTTTTCGATATTCATTCACCGCCACCTTGTATTTGTTTCTTGACAATGGCAAAACTCGCCAAATTTGATTAATTTTGATTTATAATCAAAAAATGGCAAATTGTTAAATACCTCATCTTTTTTTTGTATTACATTTTTCTTAGGATATATTAAAAACTCATAATCGCTTTTTGGTATATTCACTATTTTCTCATTTTTACCCAAAATGCCATGATTAATCGCCATTTTATAACAAAAATAAAAAAAACACTTTGCCATGAAAAAAGTCAACATTATGTATTCCTTTTTTTTTATCATTTTCTGCATATAAATCTCCATAATCATGCCAAAGACGATGCAGTCTCTGGTTTATTATAATGATTATTAATCTGGATTAATTTGCCCTTTTTTTGGATTTCTTCCATCCAATCATGGATAATATCGAGAACTTCATTGCTATCATATTCACTTGCCTGAATTTTCTCGCCAATGAAAATCTCCACTTTAGCACTACCGAAGATAAATTCTGTTGGTGGTAGTATCTCATTAGTACCTTTTATGAAAATGGGTACAATTTCCAGATTTTCAATTTCAATTAATCTTCTTGTGGAACGCTTGAATCTTTGCAATTTGCCATCTTTGCTTCTGGTACCTTCTGGGAAAACAAAATACCTGTATCCCTTCTTTAGTTTGTTTTTTATTCTTTTCATTGTTCCAAGTTCTTTACGTGATGGCCTTCTTTCTAAAAATTCGCATTCTATAACCTTGAGCCATGTACCAAAAAAAGGGATTTTAGAAAGAGATTTTCGCGCGATGAAGGTAGCTCTATTATCAACCCAGCCAAATAGAACTGGTATATCCAGATAACTCAAATGATTGCTAATATACAAAATACTCTTGTCTTCACTGACATCGACTTCTCCATGTACCTCGACTGAATTAAAACTTGACCAAAATGTAAGCCTTCCCCAGAGCATTATACCAAAACGAAATGACGAACCTAATTTGCGCAATAAATATTCTATAGGCATAAAGGGCAAAGTTCCTAAAAAAATCAGGAACATAAGGAAAGTCGATAAAATCGTTTTTAATCTATTTAAGAATTTCTTTAGCATATTTCTCAACCATTGGCTTTAGGCTTTTGTATGTATCATTTAGGCCTTCCGATATGACTTTTGTATTGGATATCACTGGCATAAAATTGGTATCTCCATTCCATCTGGGTACTATGTGCATATGCAGATGAGTATCGCATCCGGCTCCGGCAATTCTACCGAGATTATAACCGATATTATAGCCTTGAGCATTCATCACTTCTTCCATTGCTCGGACAACAGCCTGGGAAAGAAGATTGATTTCCAAAAGCTCATCTTTTGACAATTCCTTATAATCGGCTGTATGGCGACATGGTGCGATCATAGTATGTCCATTAGAATATGGATATAGATTAAGTAGCACAAAGCAATATTGCCCTCTGTATATAATTAGATTCTCAACATCAGACTCATGTTCTTCAAATTTCCTACAGAGAAAACAATCATCACCATCTAATTCACCGCTTTTGATATATTTCATCCTCCAGGGAGCAAAAATTTTCTTCATACTATCTAACCTCAAATCATTTAATTCAAAGGTAAATTTATAGATTATATTTCATTTAGTCAATCACTTTTGGGAATGAGATACTGCCTGAAAAGGTTAATCGAAAACATTAATAGGTTCTGATTCATAAATTTTTGCATAAATAGTAAATTCATACCAATCACCAATGCCCGATATATAATCTGATATATCTCTATTAAATAATCGAATTAATTCCTTCCCCGAAATCCCGATGCCAAGGTAGAGTTCTCGTTTGGGCAATAGCCAATGAACAGGGTCGGGTTCTCGTGATGTGCTATATCCAAGACCAATATCAAATGGAATATTCTCATCTGCCTGATATGTCAGCCAGTATATTGTATTATCGTAATGTAGTGCATTTTGTGCAACTATTAGGTTCGGAGAAATATCTTGAAACCTCTTAAATGATACTCGCAGGTCAAATTTCTTAACACTGGGATATTTCTGCCTTGCAATCTCAAAAGCAATTCCCGCTGTTCCGAATATTAAATCGGATGTACCAAAACCCTGACCGGGATTATATGCATCGAGTATTTCAACCCAAACAGCAATTCCAAAAGAAATAGACGAACCGATAATCAAAGAAGTTTTATCATTAAATCCGGTCCATCTTGCAAGTCCGCCAGCAAGCTGAGTAACTCTTTGTCCGGCAACGAAATGAGAATACTCATCGTTTTGTAAAAATCCATCTCCCTGAAAGTCATTTGTTTTCCAATGCCATGAACTTCTATCAGATGCTCCCCAAGCTTCTTTAAATCTTGTCCCTGAATAGTAAAGTGCTCCAGCAGAGAATGCACTTGTAGTTATAATGCGCCATGTTTCCAGGTCATGTTTTGTGCTATCTTGAGTTTCTGGCAAATTATTATCTGCAAAAATGCTATTTGATATTAAAATTAAGATTATTAGGCTAACAAGTAATTTCATAGTAAAGAAAATATACTCCATTTTGGAAAACACAAATTAAAAAAGAGAGGACAAAGCCCTCTCTTTTTTTTGGCTCAATTTTGAAAGCTATTTATTTGAGCCTTCTGAATTCGATTCTTCTATTATTGGCACGGCCTTCTTTGGTATCATTGGAAGATACCGGCTTTGTTTCGCCATAGGCTTCCACCTTAAGCTGTTTTTCATCTATTCCCTGCCTTACCAGCCAATCATAGACAGCTCTGGCCCTTAGTCGTGATAATCCCATATTATCTCCAACCTTTTCTTCACATGTACCTGTTGGTTGTTGATCATCTGTATGGCCTTCTATGGCAACATGCATCTCGGGATGAGCCTTGAGAATTTCATATGCTTCTTGCAGGTCATCTTCGGCCTTTGGAGTTATATCCCATTTGCAGGACTCGAAATGCACTCTAACAGCAATCGACTGGCCTTTTTCGAGTTTCCTGCAACCGAGTGAATCGACATCTTCGCCTTCTTTTGTATTCGGGCACTTGTCTATGCCATCGAAGACTCCATCGCCATCGGTATCTTTTGGGCAACCGAATTCATCGACATAAGCTTTTGCAGGAGTTCTTTGACATTTGTCGATACCATCTGGAACGCCATCGCCATCACTGTCTTTTGCGCAGCCTTTGCTATCAACAACTGCGCCCTTTTGTGTATTTGGACATTCATCGATTCCATCATAAACACCGTCATCATCTCTGTCTTTAGGGCAACCTCTGGAATCTACCCTAGCGCCTTGTGGAGTTCTTGGGCAATCGTCATTATGATCATAAACACCGTCATCATCAGAATCTACCGGGCAGCCGCGTTCATCTACTGTAGCGCCTTTTGGTGTATTCGGGCATTTATCTTCTTCATCACCAATTCCATCGCCATCTGCATCGGCTTCTGCCAATGGACAACCAAACTGATTGACCTGTGTCCCGCTTGCAGTATTTGGGCATTTGTCTATGCCATCGTAAACACCATCGCCATCGGAATCCAAAGGACAGCCATTGACATTTACAGTAGCGCCTTTCGGAGTACCAGGGCAGGCATCTTTATGATCTGGCACACCATCTTCATCGCTATCTATTGCACAGCCTTGCTCATCAACTTTGGCACCACTAGGCGTATTAGTACATTTATCGATTCCATCGTAAACACCATCGCCATCGGAATCGGTAGGACAGCCTTTTGCATCGACAGTTGCATTAAACGGGGTCTTCGGGCATTGGTCGAGTCCATCGTACACGCCGTCCTGATCTGAATCCACAGGGCAACCGACTTCATCGACTGTCGCCCCAAGAGGTGTATCCGGGCATTCATCGAAATTATCATAAACACCATCGCGGTCAGAATCTCTTATTCCGCCATAATAGAAAGTAATATGCGCTCTTGCATCGACTCTTAGCCGAACTGTATCGGTAACATATTGGGCAAATTCATCCATAAATGGCACTACTCCATAGGCTCCAACATCGATACCTACCTGTGGAACCGGGAAAACTTCCATGCCAAGGCCGAATGAACCCATAAAATGATTCCCAGAGAAATCTTTCCACGAATCATCATGCGAGTCCCAGACTTCAACAACTTCGCCATCATTAATATCATTGACACTCCACATATAATAACCCAAACCCAAAGTTAGAAAGGGATTAAAGGCAGATTGATACATGCTTCTAAATTGAATATAAAGCTCGATAGGCAAATATTGGTATCTAACCTGAGGATCTTCCATTCTATCGAATGTAGTTTTGGCTTTATTGGTATAGTCATAAGGGTCGAGTCCTCTTTTATCGAATGATCTATCATATTCTCCATGCTCTGGATGCCTTATAAGCCATGGAAATTCATCGACTCCATGGTGAACCCAACCAGAATCTCCAGGAGAAGTTTCTTCCCATAGATTGATATTGATAACATCGGCTACATAATTATATCCAAAGTATCCATTGACACCGATCTCGACACTTTTGCTAACACCATATTTAATATGTCCGCCGAATTCATTTCCTATATTAGTATAATCCGATTCTGTAAGATTTTTGAACAAACCAGTGCCAGCTCCTATACTTACCTTCTGTTTCACACCATTAGTTTCAACAGAAAACAATGCAAACTGCAAGCACAGGATTGCTATGAAAATAATAAACGCTCTTTTCATAATAGCTCCTTAAATTAGTGTTTTCGATTAGTATTATATGCAAGATTTCAAAAATTTCCAGTTTTATTTTTGCTCTGCTATGATTTCCATTCGTCTGTTCTTTCTAATGCCTTCCGAAGTAGCATTTGATGCTATCGGTGATTGCTCGCCTTTTGGTTCAAATGTAAGCAACTCCTCGTCCACTCCTCTTTCAATCAAAAAGCTTTTTACTCTATTAGAAACCTGTAAAGCCCTATTGTAATTGAATCTTGGCGAACCCTCGCTATCTGTATAGATTCTAATTACTACTTTTCTATCTGGATAAGCTCTTATTCTATTTGCTATCTTTTCCAAAACGCCTACAGCTTTTCCTCTAAGATTTAATGATGCATCGTATAGATCATATATAACAATTGAGTCTATTGGCATAGTATATGGACATCCAAATCTATCAACTTCGAAACCGGTCGGAGTCCCTGGGCATCTATCGATTCCATCGTAAACTCCATCTTCATCGGTATCTTTTGGGCAACCTTTACTATCAACAATCGCTCCTTTGGGGGTTGCAGCACATGAATCTTCAAAATCAGAAACACCATCACCGTCAGTGTCGGCCGGACAACCAAATGAGTCCACAACTATTCCTATGGGAGTTTCAGGACATTTGTCAACACCATCGAATACACCATCACCATCAGAATCGAAAGGGCATCCAAGAGAATCTACAAATGCTCGAAAAGGTGTATCAGGACAAATATCGATTCCATCGAAAACTCCATCACCATCGGAATCTATTCCACAACCATGTTTATTTACTTTGGCATTTTTTGGAGTATTTGGACAAATATCTATATCATCTTTTACCCAATCACGATCTTTATCTTTGAATCCCAACTTGTAATCAAAAGCTATGCCAATAGTAGGATATTCGAAATTAATATTGTATCCTCCCTGAATATCTATACAAAAACTCGGTGTAATATAATAACTAATACCTAATGATGGCTGGAATGAAAAATCTCCTGCCGAAAAATTATATCTATTATCGAGCAATGGATGGACAGCAATCCTCTTATGCAAACTCTTCTTGTAACCGACTTTCAAGGAAGCTAAGGAATTATAATCACCATCACTATTAAATTTTCCAATGTAGCCTATTCCACCAGTAAGGTTAAAATCAAATTCATCGAAAAGAGAAACACCGATTGCCTTATAGCTATTATCGATATCTGTCTCATAGGATGCTTCTAAAACAAGAATCGGCATAGCAAGCAACATTTGAAATAGGCATATAATTATGGATACTATATGTATTCTAAGAAATCTCATATTTAGTAATTTAATATCTTTTCGGCACTTTTAGCAATCAAAATCATCTGATAAACCAATAAAAAGGCAGGATATATATCCTGCCTTTTTAATTATATTTATACTAGGAGCACTTTACCTTTCGGCATTTTTTATTCTTGCTCCGTATCAGTTTCTTCCTCTTCAGGGATATCTTCTTCGACTTCCTCAGATTCTTGAGCTTTTTCATCATCTTCGAAATCATCCCTATCGGATACTACCTTTGTAACGGCAATGTCTTCCATTTTCTGTGTCTTTATCGGGTGAGAAGTCATATACCTGTGCAGGTCTTCTTCTCTTCTGCTTTCGAAATATGCAGTAACCGATAGGACTATCCTATGGTCCTGTGGATCGAATTCCAGTACCTTGAGTGGAAGTAATTCGCCATTTTCAAATGCATCTTCAGGCTTGTTTACTTCTTTTCCAAGCTGTGTAACAGGTACAAATCCTTCGACCTCTCCCGGAAGAATAACCGTAACGCCACGGTCTGTCATTCGAATGATTTTGCCTTTGGTCTCGGCTCCAACACCGAAATTCCCAGCAAGCTCAGGCCATGGGTCGCGTGCGAGTTGCTTATAGCCCAAAGAAATCCTGTGCTTTTCCTTGTCTATATCCAGAACAATCACATCGACTTCCTGGCCCTTGTGCAGGATTTCGGAAGGATGCATGATTCTCTTTGTCCAGGAAAGATCAGAGATATGAATAAGGCCATCTATGCCTTCTTCAAGCTCGACAAAAACACCAAAACTCGTCAAAGAACGAACCTTGCCGGTAACTTTGGCACCAACAGGATACTTCTGATCGATGATTTCCCATGGATCAGTTTCAAGTTGTTTGATACCAAGTGATATCTTCTGATTGTTTTGGTCTATATTTAGAACTACGACATCGATGATATCGCCAAGTTTGAGAATCTGATTGGGATGTTCGATATGCTTTGTCCATGACATCTCAGAAATATGGACAAGCCCTTCAACGCCCTTTTCAAGCTCGACAAAAGCGCCATATTTTGTGATGTTTATTACTTTACCCTGAACTTTAGAGCCAACAGGATATTTTGCAGTAACGGTTTCCCATGGACTTGGTACGAGTTGCTTGAGTCCGAGAGAGATTCTCTCTTTTTCCTTATCATATTTGAGAACTTTTACTTCGAGTTCATCAGAAATACTAACCAGTTCCGAAGGATGATTTATCCTTGTCCATGACATATCTGTGATATGAAGTAGGCCGTCCATTCCACCGAGATCGATAAATACGCCAAAATCGGTTATATTTTTGACGACTCCAGTTACTATATCGCCTTCTTCAATTTTCGAAAGCAGTTCTCTTCTCTTTGCGGCTCTTTTTTCTTCAAGAATCGCACGATGTGAAACGACAATATTCTTACGCTTTCTATTGAGCTTAAGAATTTTGAAGTCCATTTCTTCGCCGACAAGAGCATCAAAATCCGGTACTCTACGAAGTTCGATCTGGCTACCGGGTAAGAATGCTTCGACACCACCCAGATTAACAACCATACCACCTTTGATACGATGCTTAATGCGGCCCCTAACGATGCTATTGTTTTCAAATGCTTCTCTAATGTCATCCCAAACGCGGAGAAAGTCGGCTTTCCTTTTGCTAAGAACTACCTGGCCTTCTTCATCCTCTAATGCATCGAGATAAACTTCTACTTTCTCTCCAACTACAACTTCATCGTCAAATTCATTGCGCGGTATAAGGCCTTCGCTCTTATAGCCGATATCGACAATGACTTCCTCTTCCATAACCTCGAGAATTTCGCCCTCGATTATGGAACCTTCTTTTCTTGGTTTGAATGTACTTGCGTACTGTTTTTTTAGCTCTTCGAGCTCTTCAGGTGAATATCCGTCATCATACTCTGGGATATCCCCTTCCATGATGATTTCTCCTTCCTCGTCTCCGGGGAAGAATTCTACCTCCTGGTCTTCAAGTTTTTCAGGCATTGCTGCCATGTAGGTTCTCCTTTTGGTTTATATGTTGTCTTAAATTATTGACTTTGGAAATTATATCATCTACCACCTCTTGAATACTCTGTCCGGTCGTATCCATAATAATGGAATCTTCTGCGGGTTTAAGAGGTGCGACTTCCCGCTCGGAATCGAGCTTATCCCTCCTGGCGATTTCTTCTGCGATTTTTTCTATATCTTCGCCTTCTAATTCGGGATTTTTGGGGTCGCTTTGCCTGCGCCTTGCTCTTTCCAATGGAGATGCCGTCATAAAAATCTTCAGATCGGCATCAGGCAAGACCACTGTAGATATATCCCGTCCTTCCATAACCACGCCATTGTATTTATTTGAAAATTCGGTTTGCTTAGCAAGATTTTGCTGTTTCCTCACCATTCTTTCCCGGACTCCAGCAGGAGCGCAAACATAAGATACTCTCTCTGTAACATCTGGTGTCCTAATTAACTTGCTAACGTCCTCGCCATCTACAAAGCATTTATTGACATCTACTTCGATAGAATGCGATTCGAGAAGCTGTATAAGAGCCGGCTCATCGCTTTTGCCAATATTCTCGCGTATAGACAAAAGAGTGAGCGCTCGATACATCGCTCCTGTATCGATATATCTATAGCCCAGTCTATCTGATATCTCTTTAGAAACTGTGCTTTTGCCCGAAGCGGCTGGGCCATCGATGGCTATTTTCATTCTCTCCTTAAACGTTCTGCAGAAGCATATTATACACCAGCTAGTTCACAGAACAAGTTAAGCCAGTTACAATGACAAATCTTTTTGCACGATAGTTGTTCTCTCAATATACCTAAACAAATAGATATACTTTAACTATCGAACAATTAAGCCCTAAAAATATAAAAAAAACTCGCAAATTCAAGTCTTTTCGCAAATTTTTTTGCTTTTTTTGCCTTTTTCTGGGATTTTTTAGCTTTTTCTGTGATATGGGTGATTATTTATAATAGAAAGTGCCCGATAAATCTGCTCAAAAAGTAAAATAAGAGCAATATCATGCTGGAGTGTCATTTTAGATAAGGATATTTTTCTATCCGCTCTTTTTTTCAATTTGTCCGAAATTCCATCTGCGCTGCCAATAATGAAAATAATATCTCTAGATAATTGCATCTTTCTATTGAGCAATTTTGCAAGTTCTAAACTACTTAAGCTTTTTGCTTTTCTTGTCATAACAATTATATCGCATTTTTCATCGACAATCGAAAGAACCTTATCTGCTTCTTCATCTAGAGCTTGCTTGCCATCGAGTTTTGATGCTTTGATGAATCGATACTGAAAGCCTATGAAATGGCTAATCCTTTTTTCAAATTCGCCAATAAATGATTGGAAATCAGACCTTGGTTTACCAACTGAAATTATTTGTATATTCATAAAATTTAACCGCCCGGTTCTCCAGGCGGTTTTTATATCGATATCTATCTATTTTTGTATTCTTTATAGAGATTGGTCGCTATAATATCTCTCTGTATTTGATTAGTGCCTTCGTAGATCTGCGTAATTTTGGCATCACGCATCATCTTTTCAACAGGATATTCTCGCATATAGCCATATCCACCGAGAACTTGGACTGCATCGGTTGTGATTTCCATAGCAATATCCGATGCATAGCATTTCGCCATCGCAGAGAGCTTGGATACATTTTTTGCGCCGGCATCGACATATTCGGCAGAACGATAGACCAATGACCTTGCGGCCTCCAATTTTGTTGCCATATCAGCAAGCATCCATTTCATACCCTGAAATGATGCAACCGGTTTACCAAATTGTTCTCTCTGCCTGGCATATTTAACAGCTTCATCCAAAGCGCCCTGTGCTATTCCTAAAGCCTGTGCAGCAACCCCCGGCCTGGATTGGTCGAAGGTCTTCATCGCTACCATAAACCCAAGGCCTTCACGGCCTAATAAATTTTCTTCGGGTACGAAGCAGTCTTCGAAGACTAATTCGCTGGTAACAGATGCGCGAATACCCATCTTATCTTCTTTCTTGCCGAAAGAAAAACCATCAACACCTTTTTCTACTATAAATGTCGATGCGCCTCTTGCGCCGCGAGTAGGATCTGTTACTGCTACTACTGTATAAATATCAGCTTCAGAACCATTTGTGATAAAGATTTTGTTTCCAGTTATCTCATAACCGCCATCTACCTTTTTGGCTCTGGTCTTAATTGCGCCTGCATCACTTCCGGCATCGGGTTCAGTAAGGCCAAATGCAGCTAGAGATTCGCCTTTTGCGATTTGTCCGAGATATTTTTTCTTTTGCTCTTTATTTCCGTATAATAAAATTGGAAATGCTCCTAAACCAGTAGCAGCATAAGCAAGCGCTATGCCCCCACATGCTCTCGACAATTCTTCTGTTACGATACACATCTCTTTTATGCCGCCACCGAAGCCACCATATTCTTCTGGAATAAATACACCAAAAAGATCTGATGCCGCCAGCTCTTTGACAATATCATGTGGGAATTCGCCCGTTTCATCGAGCTCTGCACGGATTGGGACAATTTTTTCTTCAGCGATTCTTCTTGAAAGGTCGCGAATCATCACCTGTTCCTCGGTCAGGAAGTGCTCTTCTAACATTTGCGCTCCTTTATTTTGATTTTTTTAGTCTATTTTTAAAAGATAATTTATTCGAGAATTTTTTCAAGAGCTTTTCGTGCTGCCATTTGTTCTGCAGATTTTTTTGATGTTCCGCAGCCTTCTGCAATTATTTCGCCATCCAAGCTTACTGAACATGTAAATATCTGAGAATGCTTCTCTCCTTCTGCTTTGACGAGGCTGTAACTTGGCTGAAGCCCGATGCTTTGGGCAAATTCGAGAAATTCACCTTTATAATTACGATATTCATCATTTTCGAAAACATTATCTACATCATCGAGATGGAATTTCCATATGAAATTTTTCGCCGCTTTGATACCCCCATCAACAAAAATAGCGCCGATTACCGCTTCATAGGCATCGGCAAGCATTCCTATTCTTGCTTCTCCTTTGAGAAGCTTTTCTGCATCCCCTAAAAATAAATATTCGAAAAGGCCGATTTCTTCGGCTCGTTCGGCGAGATATGCCTTCTGGACCAATCGTCTTCTATGTTCGGTCAGTTGGCCTTCTTCCATGCCAGGATAATTATCGTATAGAAAACTACTTACCGCTATTTCCAAAACGGCATCACCAAGAAATTCTAAACGTTGATTAGAATCTATCCTTCGATCGACAAATGAAGGATGTTTCAATGCATTGTCGAGTAAAGACAAATCATTGAATTTGTATAAAATTTTTTTCTCGAGCGACCTGGTTTTCCTAAATAATTTCATCCATTAAAAGTTTTGAATACAATAGAAGAATTATGCCCACCGAAACCAAAAGAATTACATAGTGCTACATCTACCTGGTGATCTACTGCTTTGTCGCCTATGACAAAGTCGATGCCTTCGGCATCCGGGTCGAGATTTTCGATATTGATAGTAGGATGGACCTTATTTTCATTGATACTCATAATCGATGCAATAGATTCAATTCCAGCAGCAGCTCCCAAAAGATGGCCTGTCATAGATTTTGTCGAATTAACCTTTAATCTATCGAGGCTATGAGGAAACAGATTCTTAATTGCATTTATTTCTGCAATGTCGCCAACTGGAGTCGATGTTCCATGAGTATTTATATAATCGACTTTTGTCGGGTCGATATCTGCCATTTCCAAAGCATTTTTCATAACTCTATAGGCACCATCACCATTTTCTGGAGGCGCAGTGATATGGAATGCATCGGCGGTAGCAGCAAAGCCCGCAACTTCTGCAAAAATCTTTGCACCACGTTTTTTGGCAGATTCCAGCTCTTCTAATATCAATATACCAGAGCCTTCTCCCATAACAAATCCATCTCGATTAGCATCGAAAGGGCGTGATGCTTTTTGGGGGTGCTCATTTAACTGCGACATAGCTCTATTCGAACAAAATCCAGCGATAGAAATCGGAGTAATCGGAGCTTCAGCACCGCCAACCATCATTCTATCCGAGCTTCCACTTAAAATATGCATAAGGCCATCGCCGATTGCATGGCCTGCAGATGCGCAAGCTGATGTAATAGCGTAATTCGGCCCTTTTAGTCCATATTTAATCGCAATTTGACCAGCTGCAATATCGGATATCATCATCGTAATAAAAAATGGGCTGACTCTTTTGGGCCCTTTTTTCATAAAAATGGAATGTTGCTTTTCAAAAGTCGATATTCCGCCAACACCAGAACCAATTATCACTCCAAATTGCTCATCATCGAGATATTTATCACTCTCGAATAATGACTGCTTCATTGCTTCCTTTGCAGCAGCAAATGCAAACTGTGTATATCGATCTGTTCTTTTAGCTTCTTTCCTGTCAAAATAACCTAAAGGATCAAAGTCTTTGATTTCACATGCAATCTGGGTGGAAAAATCATCCGGGTCGAAAGACTGAATTCGACCAGCACCAGATCTTCCTTCTTTAAGCGAATTCCAGAATTGCTTTACATTATTACCGACAGGGGTGATAACACCCATGCCAGTAACAACTACTCTACGCTTCATAATGATATTAGGATTTTTTCTTTTCTACATAGTCGATAGCTGTACCGACAGTCGTGAGGCCTTCTGCATCTTCATCTGGAATATCGATATCGAATTCTTCCTCGAGTGCCATGACAAGCTCGACGGTATCGAGAGAATCCGCGCCAAGGTCATCGATAAAATGTGAATCGACTTTGATTTCATCTTCACTAACGCCTAAATTGTCAACAATAAGTTCCTTGATTCTTTTCTCAACTGACATTCTTACCTCCTGCAAATATTCTTGCTTCTAAAAAATTTTACTAAATTTATTGCCATATATCTTTAGTGTCAATAGGATTTTTGTTTATTACGTTTATCTGTTATTAATTAATACCTTATTAAATTATTTTCATGATCTTTTACTTCGCTTTCGAATACAGTCAATACTTTATCTGCAGCAACCATAAGCCCTCGTGAATAGCCATAATTCGAGTTATGGTAATCGCCTCTTTTAATTACGAGCTGATAGACAAATTTGAGCTTATCTTTTATATAATTTATAGCAGGCAAAAGATCAACATCGCCCGATACCAGAATAGCTGCATCGAACCCCTGGACTTTAGATACCATATCGACTCCGATTGCAACATCGACCCCACGCTCTTCGAATCGTTCGAAATATGGATTGATTTTCAATATACCAGCATAGCAGAATTCGATAAAGTCATTCTCCTGCTGAAGTCTTCGATAGACGCTATCCTGAATATGCCTTAGACGGTTTTCTTGTTCACGAAGCCAAACTTCCCTATCGTGGAGATATTCTTCTTCGTCCATATCTTCCGGGCAATTTCTTTTAAGCTCTGCCGGGAAAAAATCAAAAGGTGCAACGCGCGCAGGCTGATACCAATAGGCCCTAATAAGCTCATGATCTGGCGGTAAAATATACTTAAACAATACTTCCCAATTAATGTCTTTTTCCTGTAGCCCAATATCCGCAAGAGCAAAATGTAAGTTCTGGCCATCGATAAAAATAATTGTTCGTTTCAAAATTCCTCCCAAGAAATCATTTTCAAAAATAAATCATCAAGAAAAAATTGCTTTATTTGATAAATGTCAAGGTTTTTGCTGGATATTAGCAATTTGTTGTTGCTTAAAAAACTATCTAGTATAATTTTTAGTTAACAAAAAAGGAAGTTCGATGAAAATTAATAAAAATTTCAAGATTTGTTTTATTATTCTTACAATAATAATAACCAGCCTTTATTCTATTTCGATAGAAAATGATCATATTAGATTAAATGTTGGGCGGGATGATGGTGTTTTTAATTTAGGAACTGTAGATGATGAGCCTCTTGTCGATGGATATCCAGATGCTTTTGCCGGTAATAATTTCAAGATTCTCTACGATGGATATATTGTTTTAACAAATGAACTCGGCCACCCCGAAACGGCGCCTCTTAGAGATACTACTTTGATGATGGAAGAAGGAATAATCACAACAGAATGGGTTTTCGATGACCTTATTATCTGGCAGAAACTCCGATTCATCGAAGAAGATTCTCTCGAGACTTTCTTGAATGTGGAAGTTTTCATATACAACGAAGGCACAGACTCTCATACCGTCGGAATGCAATATTTCATGGATTTGAATATCGGCGATAATGATAATCCTGTGATGGCTGTACCCTGGGAAAGCATCGAAAATGAAACAAGATATGAGGATGATGATATTCCGGGTTATTTTCTTGCTTATGAAGACATCGAACATCATGACTCGACAGGACTTTTCGGAATGGGATTGCTCTATGGTAGCGATATGATGATGCCCGATGAAGTATTATTCTCCAATGCCGATAATTTAAGTGATATTAGCATGGAGCATCCAATCACATCAAATCCCATAGTAGATAGTGGTGTGCTTATGCATTGGAATGATGTCATGCTTCATCCCACAGGGATATTGATAATCGAATTTAATTGGGGACTGCCGTTTTCAGATTTCTCAGATGTCGATGAAGGCTTTGAAATTGCTTTGCCGCAAAATATTGCAATTAACTCATATCCGAATCCATTCAATAGCAAAGCTAATATCAATATCTCGGGTAAATTGGATGGTGAATATGCCGATTTATCTTTATACAATATCTCTGGTAGGAAAGTCGAAACCATCTTCGCAGGTAATCCAAATGACAGGACTAATTTTATCTTTGAACCCAAAGGACTTTCTTCAGGTACATATTTTATTATTCTTGAGTCCGATAAAGGAAAAACACATAAAAAGATCGAATATATCAAATGAGAATCTTTTGCTTGACTAAAAAAAATAAGAAATCTATTTTCAAAGGAAAATAATCGGAGGTTAAAATGAAAAAACTATTTTTCACCTTATTGCTTGTTTCGTTTATTGTATTTTTAGCATGTGAGATGCAAAAGCCCAAAGATGAGTACCTCAACCTAATTCAGGAAAACAAAGATGCTGGCAATACAGAAGAACTTATCAAAAACTACCGGGCGCTAATAAAATTCTACCCCGATGCCGAGAAGATTGATAATTATCGTCAAAGATATATCGATATACTTTTCGATGCTCTCAAAGACGATCAACTCGAAGATCCGACTTATGCTACTGAAATAAAAACAATTAGCGATAGCCTTTCCAATGATACAACAAAAGTCTGGATAAACTATCGGCTTTATTCATACTATAAAGACAATAATCAGAATGACAAAGCCAATGAATTGCTCGAACCACTGAGCCAGAGTGATTATATGGTAATCGCACAAAAACTTCTCGCAGCTCAAAAACCCGAGCAAACAATTGAAGTTTACAAAAAGATTCTGGATAAATTCCCAGATGGAAAAGGCCTCGACAAGGTTAATTTCCTAATCGCATTCACTTATTCGGAAAATCTTAAAGACTACGAAAATGCAAAACCATATTTCCAAAATGTCTTTGAAGATTATCCAGAAAGCGACCTTGCTGATGATGCAGAATGGATGATGGAAAATATGGAAAAAACCCCAGAAGAAATTTCGTTTATCTCTGAGACAACCACAGAAGAAAATAAGCAGTGAACTCCAAGATAGTACTTTCAAAACATTCTATAGGCCCACTCGACACAAATTGCTATATCTTTGGACAGGAAAACGGCAATGTCATTATAATCGATCCGGGTTTTGAGTCGAAAGATATTGCGGATACCATAGATAACAAAAATTTGAAACCCATCAAAATTGTATTAACGCATTCACATTACGACCATATAGGCTATGCAAACCCCCTCTCAGAAAAATTCGATATTCCGATTTATATTCATAAGGAAGGCATCCCGCTTCTTGAAGATCCAGACAAAAACCTTTCGACTTTTTTCGATAAAGCTATTTCCATAAAAGATGCCTTGCCTTTAGAAGATGGTGATAAAGTCGAGATTACAAATGAACTATCGCTCGAGGTTATCCATAGCCCTGGCCATTCGGAGTGTTCAATAAGCCTTTATATGCAGGGTTTATTATTCTCGGGAGATACAATTTTCAATCAGGGAGTGGGAAGATACGACCTTCCCGGAAGCGACTTAGACAAACTTCGTAATTCATTATCGAAATTATTCAAGCTTCCAGACGATACGATAGTCTATCCAGGACATGGCACCTCGACAACGATAGCACAGGCACATAAGGATATAAGTTCCTTTGCAATTCTCTGACAATATTTATTCTTGAAAATTAATTTCCTTAACTTTATAATTATGCCTATCAAAAGGGAGATTATATGGAAAATATACTTCAAAACAAATTGCAATTAGCGATATCGCCTACGCCACTCTATCGGCTGGATACAATCAGCGAAAAAGAAAATAGCGAAATCTGGATAAAGCGTGATGATATGACTGGCAGTCAGCTTTCAGGAAATAAAGTCCGCAAATTGGAGTATCTACTCAAAGATGCAATAGATAATAATTACGACACAATTATAACCTGTGGTGGCGAACAATCCAATCATAGCCGTGCTACAGCCATAGCTTCGAGAAGACTGGGCCTCGATTGCCATCTGGTGCTTCGCAAAACCGGAGAAGGGCCATCTGGTAATTGGCTTTTGGATATGATTTCTGGAGCGACTTTTAAATGGATAGCCAGTAAAGAATATAAGAATCGAAATATCATAATGGAAAAAGAGGCAAATAAACTATCCGAAAAAGGTAAAAAGCCATACATAATCCCCGAAGGCGGCTCCAATCCAATTGGAGTACTCGGCTATATTGCAGCAGCTAAAGAAATCGCAAGACAAGCCAAAAATAATAGTAAATACCCGGAAAATATCACAGTCGCAGTCGGCACCACCGGTACTTATGTCGGACTTTTGCTTGGATTTGCACTCGAAGGTTTATGCACAAAGATAATAGGCATTTCTTCTGGCGAGAAAAGTGAAGTATTTGTCCAAAAAGCCAAAGAGCTATCTAAGGCAACAATAGATAAATACAATCTGCCAATCGATCCTGAAAAGCTTGAAATATTGATAGTTGATAGATTCATTGGCGGCGGTTACGGCATCATAAATAGTGATATTGCACGCTTTATCATGAATTTTGCATATGAGACAGGTATAATACTCGACCAAACCTATACAGCAAAAGCAGCTATGGGTGCTCTGGAAATCATGCCAAAGCCCAAAAGAGAAAATGGTATAAATATAATAATCCATACAGGCGGATTATTTGGCCTGTTTACAAAAGGACAATTTTTCAGGGAATTATTCTTTTTGAGAAAAGATTAGACTATAATTTCTGGCGATAGAGTTCTGAGAAGGTCGAATAAAATCGGGAATTCCTTATCATCGACAAGAGAAAATAGCCTGGAAAATCCCGGTTTTATATACTGGCTGAACTCATCTTTTCCAGACAAACTTAGCCTTTCAAATGCAGCCAATGCCTGCATTAGTCGTGAAATGGCACTTCTTTGGAAATCTCTTTGAAATGTATCGTAGATAATATCTACAAAACCAAGCCTCTCAATCTTTTGGAAATAAATTTCCAATAATTTCTCATATATATCCTTAGGCAACATAATATAAGGATCCATTAGAAGGGCTGCCAAATCATAAGTATAAGGACCGATGCAACCTTCCTGTAAATCGATGACTTTAAATATATCATCATGAATAAGAATATTTTTAGATTGCAGATCGCGATGCATGTAAACTTTCGGCTGTTCGGCAATCAATAAGGCGAGTTTATCGAATTCGCTATGGAGGTTGCTGAGATTTGTTTGCTTTTTGTCATTATATTTATCGATAAAATACTCGACAAATTGCTCTGTTTCCCCAAGCAATTTTTCATATCCGAAAACTGTCTTTTTGACAATTACTGGTGGCTCTTCTCGATATATCGAGCTTTGTAAAAGAATTAACATATCGATTGCTCTTTCGTAAACACTCAGGCGGTCATCGCAGTTTTTGTATAGAACTTCCAAAGATAAGTCGCCCAAATCCTGCATAAGAACAATATGATGTTCCCAGAAATTTTGATAGATCTTTGGAGCTAAATTAGCAAAGCTATTTAGGTATTTAGAAATCTGGACAGTCCTATCCAACATTCTACTGTTATCGTCATATAGCAAAATCAAAGAACGGTTTCTGGTTCCGGTTAATCTATAGAATTTTCGATTTGAGCCACCGTATAATTGCTTGAAATCATTTAGTTTTCCTATTCGAGAATTAACTTCTCTTTCGATTCCTGGTTTTTGCAATAAATTATTAATATCCATTTTAATAAGGCGCCATCATATTTTTATAAACCACTTTCCTCGATACTCTAAACCCTTTTGGAATTTCAGTTCCAGCCCAAATAACAGTATCTTCGATAATCGCTGCCTTAGGAACACGGACATAATGCCCCAAAGAAGCAAATCCCCTAATCTGTGCATTGGCATGAACAAAAACATCGAATCCTTTATAAACAGTATTATCAGGAATTTCCAATAGTTTTGATTTATATTTTTTATTTACCAAAATATCCTCATGGAGGTCCAAATAGGAATCGATAGAACCAACATCTCTCCAATAGAAATCGCCTTCTGGCTTCCATCCGATAACACTTCCGGGTTTCTCCCGAATCAATTTGATATAAATATCCAAAATCGAAAAGGGCCCTTTATTGTTGAAATATTTAAAAATCTCAGGCGATAGAATCGCAATCCCTCCAAAAGTAGATCTATCGAAATCTCCATCGGGTTTAATCTCATCACAAATATCCACTAGATTTTTATTATCGTCTAAACTAACAGAATTTATCGGTGGAAAATCTACCGTCATAAGTGTAGCTAAAGGCTGTCTTTGGCAATGGTAGTCGATCATTTCATAGAGTGGAGCATCCGATATAATATCACAATTATGTATAATAAAATTATCATTATCATCGATATAATCTTTGAATTGTGCGATGCCACCGCCAGTTCCCATTAGCTGCTCTTCTCTTATTGTAAAGTATTCGATGCCTGGCTGCCTGATTCTAAGCAAATGTGCTCCAAGTTTATCACTCAAATGGTATAGATTGACTCCCAGGTCAGAGATTCCATTTTCCTGAAGCTTCGAAGATATCAGAGAAATGAAAGAACGCCCGAGAACTGGAAAAATCGCCTTGGGTATTATATCTGTTAGAGGGCCTAAGCGTGTACCATAACCTGCCGATAAAATTAAACCCTTCATTAAATTCTCCTTACAATTACTTTTAAAGTATGCAAAAGATATTGTCTAAACTAAAAAAAGCAATCATTTTTCAAAAAAAATAAAATTCTCTTTGTACTCAAAATATTAATAGATATATAAAATTTTAAGTCAAGGGTTTTTAAGAAAAGAATTATTTATTCTTAAGAATTTTTATCATCTGCGGCACAATTTCGAAAAGATCGCCGACTATGCCATATGTTGCGATATCGAATATCGGTGCCTGTGGATCCTTATTAATTGCGACAATTGTATCTGCGCCTTGCATTCCAACAAGATGCTGGACTGCTCCTGAGATACCACATGCGATATAGAGTTTTGGCGAAACTGTTTTACCAGTTTGCCCGACCTGATGGGAATATGAAATCCAATCAGCATCGACTGCTGCTCTTGATGAGCCGACAGCTCCTTCTAATAGGTCTGCAAGTTCATATATGATATCAAAATTCTCTGGCCCGCCAAGCCCTCTACCACCGGATACTATAATATCAGCATCGACAATATTAAGCTCATCGGATAATTCATGAACCGTATCGAAAATCCTGACCTTCTTCTTTGGCTGGACATCACCGACATCGATTTCGATTATCTCGCCTTTTCGGCTATCATTAGGCTCCAAAGCCTTCATAACGCGATATCTAACTGTCGTCATTTGCGGCCTATGGTCGGGACAAATTATGGTAGCCATAATATTTCCGCCAAATGCCGGACGAGTTTGCAGTAGGAGCTTCTTCTCCCTATCGATATCAAGGGCAGTACAATCGGCTGTGAGCCCGGTTTCGAGCCTTATCGCGAGCCTTGGTATGAGGCTTCGGCCATGTATTGTAGCGCCGGTAAGAATGATCTCTGGCTTAAATTGTCTTGCAATTCTCTCCAGGGCCATAGCATAGTTTTGCTCATTGAAATCATCGAGCCAATCCGCTTCTGCTATAAAGACCTTATCTGCGCCATATTGGATTAATTCATTGGCATATTTTTTGACATCTTTGCCAATGAGTATTGCTCCCAATTCGGAATCACGAGTATCAGCCAGGCGTTTTCCTTCACCCAAAAGCTCATGGGTTACCTCGTGGATTTCATCTCTTATAATCTCAGCATAAACAAATACGCCATTATATTCTTCTAAAGCATCTTCAGAAGTGCTCTTTTTCTGGTCATGGCGGAGAATTATCGCATCGAATGGGCATGAATCAACGCAAGCGCCACATATAGTACAATTTGCATTAATTGAAGCGATATCATCTTCAATATCTATCGCTGCAAAGGGGCAAGCCTCAATGCATTTTCCGCAACCTGTACAAAGCTCTTTTACTATCTCAATTCCTATCATGGCATAGAAAATAGTCATAATTCCAAAGAAAGCAATAATTTTTTAAAATAAAAAAATATTTTGTGCCGAAGCCCAAAATGCTTGAAAAACCTTGACTTGATAATGACTCGATACTAATTTACGTAGTTATGGTATTTGTGGAAATATTGAAAAATGTGGAAGATTGTAAAACAGATAGAGAATGCAAAAACATTTTATAGAAGAAATTGATTTGTATGTGCAACAGGCTCGAGATACCGAGCTGGCTAATTATTGGCAAACACTCCGTCCATTACTTTGTCAAAGCGATGGTGACACTTGTGCGATAAGCGATGAGAATGATCTTTCCAGCATTAATTTGAATACCCATAATAATCATTTTTCGGAGTTGTTCAAAACTGAATCAGATATGATGGTTTTAGTCTTCGATATACTATCGATATTTGGAAATATCATTTCCCAACATGAGATTCAGGAATATCTAAATGAATTTCTCAGCAAACGTTTAGAATATAATTCCGGTATCCTTTCGATTCAAAAACCTGGCTCGAAAAAGTTAAATAAAATTTGGGATTTTGGCCTGGATCATTCTTTTTCTAAGCGCAATGTGGGCAATCTAAGTTATAAAATAGCCAATGATGACTTATCTCAAAAAATCCAATATGAGGCAGCAAAATTAGGAAACACATATTATCTAGAAAATGCCAACTCCTGTAAGTTACCAATTTCAGTAGAATTAGACCCAGATAATCTATATTGGGGTGCCGATGATCTTTTATGCATATGGGTAGAAAGCGATCAAAAAAATGAAACTATTTATCTTTTCCTGGATAAAAAACCCGGAGCACCCAAACCCGGCACAAAGGATCTGGCTTTATTGGAACTTCTGCTTACCAGTGTTTACAGAGCAATGAAAACATCTTCAATATACGATAGTATTACGCTGGAGCTAAAACGAAACCGCTTTCTCTTCGAAATTACAAATCTCCTTAACAGTGATTTTGAATTCCAATATTGTTTGAATGAAGTGCTACAAAAAATGCAGGCTGCCTTTGGATATTTGTGGATTGGATTTTGGATTTTCGATATAAAAGACAAAGAGCATCTTCATATACTTTCACAGGCAGGCGAAGTGGATGAATATTTCGAGGGTATAAAATTAGAAAAGGGCGAAAAGGGCGGAATTGTCGGCATGGTAGCCGAGAATGGACATTTCTTTATCATCAATGAACCCGATAGCTTCCAAAAAGACAAATTGACTAATGTCGAGGGAAGCAATTCACAGCTTGCTGTTCCCGTCATTAAGAATGATGTAATCTTTGGCGTGCTGGATATCAGATCATCTGAGACCAATGCTTTCGACCAAAAAAGCAGACGCTTCGCAAGAATCGTTGCTAATCAGCTTGCACAATCTTATGCTTCGAGAAGAAATATCGTCAAAAGAGTTAAGGAACTAAAAATCAGAAGAAGTATTATCGATGTTGGTAGAATAATCTCTTCAATTCTCGACCTGGATATACTTATGAAAAAAAGCCTGCAGATTCTCCTTAGAACATTCAATTATTGGGGAGCTGCGATATTCCTAACAACTGCAAATGGCAAAAAATTGTATCTAGCTGAACAAGCTGGCGAGGTACTATTAAATTCCAAAAAAAAATATTTCATTGCCGGCAAAGAAGGCATTGTTGGAATAGCTGCAAGCACAAAAATGATCACAAATATTCCCGATGTTCATCAGTTTCCATTTTATATAAAGGGCATTAAGAAGGTCAATTCCGAAATCGCCATTCCTATAATGAAGCACAATGTTGTCATTGGCGTCCTGGATGTTTATAGCACAGATTATCATGCATTTTCAACTGAAGATGAAGAAATCCTGGAGCTTTTTGCCAATTATATGTCGGTAGCTATTGTAAATGCAAGATATCACCGGCGAGTACAAGAATTGGCAATTCGCGATGGGCTTACCAGTCTCTATAATCATAGAAATTTCATGGAATCGATTGCTCGTGAGCACAAAATCGCTGAAAGATATAATAAACCTTATGCGCTCCTTATGATGGATATCGACTTTTTCAAAAGTTTTAATGATAATTATGGACATCCTGCTGGTGATAAAGTCCTTCGAGAAGCCGCAAAGACGATCCGCTCGAATATTAGACAGGACATCGATATAGCTGCAAGATATGGTGGCGAGGAATTCGCTGTCTTGCTTTTGGAAACAAAACCGAAGCAAGCCTACATAATAGCGGAAAGAATAAGAGAAAGCTTTTCTCAGATAAAAATCCAGGGTATCGATACAGAGATGACAATTTCTATTGGAATTGCATCTTATCCAAAGGATGCAGACAATCCAAAAGACATAATAGAAAAATCCGATACCGCTCTCTATCAGGCCAAAAAAGCCGGAAGAAATCGAACAATCATGTTCAATCAGGAAGAATATGTCGCAACTTGAAAAACTAAAAGACAGGATGAAATCGCTGGATAAAATTCCAGAGCACATCGCAATAATTATGGATGGCAATGGAAGATGGGCAAAAGCCCATGATTTGCCAATTAGGAAAGGCCATAGCGAAGGCGTGAAGGCTGTTAGAAGAATTGTCGAGATTGCTCGCGAAATCAATATCAAGGTTCTTACATTATATACATTCTCGAGCGAGAACTGGAGCCGTTCTCAGGAAGAGATCAATGCACTTATGCAGCTTCTTAAGTCATCGGTTTTCAAGGAGCTTAATGATCTTATCAAAAACGGTGTAAGGCTTAGGGTCAGCGGCGATTTAGATGGCCTACCACTGGCACAGAAAAAAGCAATGAAATATGCAATCGAAAAAACGGCCAAATGCGATAAGCTAATACTTAACCTTGCCCTAAATTACGGCGGCCGCCAGGAAATTATCCAGGCTGTTCAAAAAATTGCGCAAGATTGTAAAAATGATAAATTTGCGATAGAAGATATCGATGATAGTCTATTTGAAAGCTACCTCTATACATCTGGCCTATCAGATCCTGATTTATTAATTCGTACCGGTGGCAATTCTCGAATATCGAATTTTCTATTGTGGCAGCTATCCTATACAGAGATATTAATCCTTGAAAAATATTGGCCGGATTTCCAAAAAGAAGATTTTGTGATGGCAGTTTTAGATTTCGCCAACCGAGACCGTCGTTTCGGCGGCCGAAAGGAGTAGTAATATGCATCCTGAGATTATACATATCGGCCGCTTTGCCGTTAGAAGTTGGGGCCTGATGGCTGCTTTGGCATTTTTAGTCGGACTTTTTATCGCAAGCCTAAGGGCTCCAAAATTCAATATAAATAAAAATGTTGTACCTGATATTTTGCTTGTTATACTTGTATCATCTTTGCTGGGTTCAAGATTCTTCTATGTTATCTTCCATCTCGATGAATTTCGGGGAAATTGGATGAGTACAATTAATCCTTTCGCTGGGGATGGCGCTTTTGGTATCGCCGGTCTTTCTATGATGGGTGGTATCGTTTTCGCTATTATAGCGACCTGGGCATATACTAAAATTAAAAAAGTGCCATTTCTCGATCTTGGAGATACTATAGCGCCGGGTTTTCTTATTGGCGCAGGAATAACCAGAATAGGTTGCTTCCTGAATGGCTGCTGTTTTGGCCGCCCTACGGATAGTATCCTGGGCACGCTTTTCCCGCCTCATTGCCCGGCTGGAGATATTTATCCGCATACACATATTCATCCAACTCAGATATATGCATCACTTCTGGGATTCGCTTTTTTCGGATTGGTACTTATTCTGGAGAGATTCCACAGTTTTAGAGGTTTTACTATGTGGATGGTTCTTTTGCTATACTCGATAGACCGCTTTATTGTCGATATGTTCCGTCATTATGAAGCTAAGCAGGTGCTTTTCAATATAGGGCATGCAATGTTTTCTGTAAATGAATTAGTCGTGGTAGGCCTATTTGTCCTATCTGCGGTGATGTTAATTAAAGGGTATAAGAAGAAAAATGCAAATTAGGCAAGCTCTAATAACTTTTCGAGAGTCATTTCTGGATTTTCTTTATCCACCGTCTTGCTTTTATTGCGATGCTTTCATGGATAAACACCGCCTGCTTTGCGATGAATGCAGAGATTCGATAGAGCCTATCGATTTGGCAGAATGTGCCGTTTGCAATCATGACATTCCAAAGGGCGAGAAACATTGCATCGAGCATAAGACACAGACATTAGATGAGCCGATTATCTTCTTCAGGGCCTATGCCAAATTCAATGACATTGTCCGAAGCCTAATTCATGCGCTCAAATATAATGGCAGAGACGATATCGGTATATATTTTGGCAGGAAAATTGGCGAGATGGTGCTTCGCGAAGAAATTTTTAATGATTATGACCTCTGCATCGCAGTTCCTCTTTATTCAACTCGAAAAAGAGAAAGAGGCTATAATCAAAGCGCAAAAATTGCGAAGGGTATTTCAGAAGTATCAGGCATCCCCTTTTTTGAAAAAATTGCCAAAAGGACAAAAGCCACAAAATCGCAAACTACGATGAATATCCAGGAAAGAATCCAAAATGTTGCAAATATTTTTAAAATCGAATATCCCGAAATGGTAAAAAATAAAAATATCATCATTACCGATGATGTAATCACAACAGGTTCAACTGTTAAATCATTATCCAGGGCTCTTTTAGAATCTGGTGCAGGAAAAATCTGCGCTGTTTCTATATCAAGGCCAGTCGATAATCAAGGAAACTCAAATTAAAGGAGAAATACATGTCGTATCTATTTTTAATGGCATCACAAGCCCAAGGGACATCCGAGCAAGGCAGTCCGCTTTTGACATTTTTGCCACTAATTGTACTTTTTGCTGTTTTTTATATCTTTATTTTACTTCCACAGCAAAAAAAGCAAAAGAAATTACAAAAAATGATCGAAGAGCTTAAAAGAGGCGATAGAGTCGTAACAAATGGCGGAATCATGGGTCAGGTAATCGGCCGAAGAGAAGACATCATCGTAATTAAATCCGGTGAGTCAAAATTTGAAGTAAATAAAAACTTCATCGCTGAAAAAATCTCTGAAGAGATAAAGACAAATCAATGAAAAAATGATTAAAAATATCGATGAACTGAAGCTTGAATGGACTTATTATCCGTCCAAGCTTCTATATAATAAATGTAAAACTATCGATGAAGAAGACTTCGAGCTATCTCTTGAGATCGGTTCGAAAATGAAAACGATGCTTGCCGAGCAAAATGGACTCGGCCTCGCAGCTAACCAGGCCGGATTGGATATCTGCATGGCAATAGTAGCATTTCCGGATGAGAATGGTGATTATAGAGTCCTCAAAACTCTAATAAATCCTGAGATTGTTTTTGAAAGCCCCAAAAAAATAAATTCAGAAGAGGGCTGCCTTAGCTTTCCTGAGCTATTTGTCGAGATTGAAAGGCCTTATGAAATAGTTGTCAGGGCGCAGCTCGAGGACAAAGGCATGATGAATATTCAGGCAAGGGGACTTCTGGCAAGAATCCTTTGCCATGAGATAGACCATCTAAATGGCATTACGATGCCAGATCGCCTAACCCCAATCAATAGAGAGATCATTCAACCGCAATTGGACAAAATCGAGGAGGAATTTGGCTCTGAAGAATAAATTCCCAAATCTCATTTTTCTTGGAGGCGATGGTTTTGCCGCTGCTATTTTCGAAAGGCTCATAAAAGATAATATAAGGCCGAAAGCAATTTTTACTTATCCCCCTAAAGAAAGAGGCCGTGGAAGAAAGCCGGTTGCTAATCCAGTTCGGAAAGTGGCAGATAAATATGAGATCGAATGCCTTGAATTTGATAATTATAAGACTGATGAGGTAGTGGATGCCATAAAAAGCCTGAATGCTAAATTGGGAGTTGTAATTTCTTTTAAGATTTTACCCGAGAAAGTATTTAATGCTCCAGAGCATGGAATGATTAATCTCCATCCATCTCTGCTACCAGATTTGCGAGGTGCCGCTCCTTTGAACTGGGCCATAGCAAAGGGCTACCTTAAAAGCGGAATTACAGTCTTTTTTCTCGACAAAAAAATCGATTCGGGTAATATCCTTCTGCAAAAGGAAGTTGAAATAGGCTGCAATGAAACCTATGGTGATTTATGGTATAAAGTCCAAAAACCATCTGCCGAAATACTCAAAAAGGCAATCAATCTAATCTATAGTGGAGATTATAAACTGCAAAATCAAAATAGTGAAAAATCATCCTATGCACCAAGGATCAAACAGAGCCATCTTGAAATAGATTGGAGTAAAACCGCTTCTCAGCTTCATAATCAAATCCGTGCTTTTGCGCCAAAGCCAGGAGCATTCACATTTTTCAAAAATAAGCGTGTCAAACTTTTTGAATCAGAAGTCCAGAATAACGAAATTTCTTCAAAAAATACAGGCGAAATAGTCGATTATGATGATGAAGCAGTTATAGTTACGACTGGAAAAGGCTTTCTGAAAATCCTAATGCTACAGCCGGAAAATAAAAGGAAGATGTCTGGCCATGATTTTTGGCTTGGTTATGTCAAAGAAAAAGGACAAAGTTTTGGTTAATTGCGCTTTCAGACAATGTGCTGTTCCGCATTGTCATACTTTTCAGGCTAAAACATCAGTAAAGCCTTTTGCTATATATATTAAGTATTATGTTTATGTCATATATATGGCTTTAAAAGAGATCATTCAGGATTGACAGGGGTTTGTTTTTGCACATATTTCATGACTTATTGAGGTTAATTTGTCCGAAGAGAATACAAAAAAATATGACGTAAATAGCGAAATTGGTAAACTTTACCTTCAAAAGCCGAAAGAGATTTTCCCTGGTAAGGGCCTCTTTTTGGGGCTATCATGGGTAACCTATGCTTTGATTGTAATGATTACGCTGTTTCTGTTCTACCTAATTACGCCTCGTTTGCAGAATTTTGGAGAAGTCTATTTCTTTGCCATTGGAGGCCTTCTTGCCATCTTTCTGATTGTACTCGGCGGTGGCCTGCTTCTAATTAGCCTTAGTGTTTCCATCCATAAAGACCTTTTGTATCCTCACGGCGGATTTCAGATAACTATGCGAATACTTCCTCCAGTTGTTATTTTTTTGGGTAAAGCTCTTGGAGTATCTCGTGATGCTCTTTTAGAATCGATTATCGATGTTCAAAACTCGATTTTTCTTGTTCAAAGAGGTCGCGTTAATACCAAAAGGATACTGATGCTTCTGCCCCATTGCTTGCAACATCATGAATGTAATTGGAAAATCACCTGGTCAGTCGAAAACTGCAAACGCTGCGGAAAGTGCCCTATTGGCAATCTCTGTAAAATTTCTGACCGATATGGAATTTCTTTATATGTTGCCACCGGTGGCACAGTTGCAAGAAGGGTCGTCAAAGAGGTTCGGCCAACTGTTATATTGGCAGTAGCATGTCCACGTGATTTGGCTTCCGGAATGGTGGATGTTTACCCTATTCCCGTTTTCGGTATTCTTAATAAAAGGCCAAATGGCCCTTGTTTCGATACCATAGTAGATACCGAATTTATCAGCAATATTATGGATCAGATCTTCAGAAGTGATGATGACAAAGAATAATAAAACAAAATACACTTTATTCTCAAAGAAACGATTAAATCTAATTAAAGCTGCCATAGTGATTTCGGGGGCTTTGATACTTATTTTTATCGAACTATCATTCATTCTTGATATCGACTCCAAGTATTATCAACATGTTATAATAGCTATCATTATTATGACTGCAGCGTTTATTCTTTCTATATTAGGCCTACTTGTAAACAAAAGAAACATCTTGCAGAGAATGATCGAAGAATCTGAAAAGAAATATAGAAATCTTACCGATTATTCCATGATTGGAATCATAATTTCAATTAGAAATAAGATCGTTTTCATAAACCCTCGAATCGAAGATTTAACGGGATATAGTAAAAATGAGTTGCTCGGATTTCCAATAAACAACATTATAAAAGAAGAAGACCTGGAAAAGTATAAAACTTTATTTGCTTCGAATTCAGATAATAATCGACTTGAATTTAGACTCAAGACCAAAAACGATAAATACATTTGGTGTGAAATGGTTTCTTCTAGAATTGATTATGATTCAGAGCCAGCAATTATGGCAAATATTGTCGATATTTCCGAAGCAAAGCAGAGGCGGCAAAGATTATCTGTAATACATAATATATCTGAGTCTTTAGTTAAGCAAACCGGAGAAAAACAGGTCTATAAAATTGCCATCAATAATTCATTAGAAATATTCAATTGCGATGCAGCGATTGCATTTTCTTGTGAATATGAGTATAAAACAATAGAGTCAAAATTATCTAATCTCAAAATTGAATACCAGAGAGGTTTTCCAGATTCAGTTACAAAAGAGGAGATAAAGCCTTTGCAAAAGAGTTATGGCCTTTTTGATTTGTGCCTATCTGGCAAAGGTCAAATCAAAAAGAGAAATCGATGTGCGGGTAAGAAACAATATCTCTCAGATAATTTCAAAAAATACCGCTCTTTATTATTAAATCCGATAGTTTTCGAAGGCAAGACATTGGGAATGCTGGCTTTCTTTTCAAAAGAAAGTACAAAATTTGTCGAAGAAGACCTATCGATTCTTGAAAGTATATCGGATCAAGTGGCTGGCGCTATTACAAGAGAAAGGCTTTATAAGCATATCCAATATCAATCAGAGCATGACCCTTTGACCGATTTATATAATAGAAGATATCTTAATCAGACAGCAATAAAAAAACTTCGTAAGACATATAATTCAGCATTTTTTCTTATGATCGATATCGACCGATTCAAAGAGGTAAATGACAAATTCGGCCATCTCGAAGGCGATAGAGTCCTTCGAGAAACTTCTACAATCATTAGCAACACTATTGGCAAAAAAGACATTGTATTTCGTTTTGGTGGTGATGAATTTCTTATTATTATGCCTGGAGCTTCTGAAAAAGATTACAAATCTGTCGTTGAAAACTTACAAACCGAAATCCAAAATTGGAGCCATAAACAGGATAATATCGATTTTGAAATTACACTTTCTATAGGTAAAAGTAGATGGCATAGAGATTCTGAACAAACGATAGAGAAAGTTATCCAAGAGGCTGATGAGAGAATGTACAAAAGAAAGCGTCAAAAATGATTATTCCTTTGAAAAAATGCTTGTCAAAATTTTAATCTCTTATATTTTATAGGCTATGAGAATCGTAGTATGCGTAAAAGAAGTTCCCGATACGACAGAGGTCAAGATCGACCCAGAAACCAATACGCTAATTCGTAGTGGTGTTCCATCGATAATAAATCCATTTGATTTGAATGCTCTAGAAGAAGCTCTCAAACTAAAAGATAATATCGGTGCAGAAGTAATTGTTCTTTCTATGGGGCCTCCGTCAGTCGAAAAGAATCTTCGTGAGCTTCTTGCAATGGGATCGGATAAGGCCATTTTACTCACCGACAGAGCCTTCGCAGGTGCCGATACATGGGCGACTTCATTGACAATTTCAGAAGCTATTAAAAAAATTGGCGATGTCGATCTTATTATTACTGGTAAACAGGCCATCGATGGCGATACGGCACAGGTTGGACCTGGAATAGCCACCTTTTTGGATTATCCGCAGGTCATGTTTGCTCAGAGCATAATCGACACAAGTGATTCATCCATCAAACTGAGGCGGTCTATCGAGGATGGACATCAGGTAGTAGAAATCCAATTGCCAGCAGTGATTTCAATAATCAAAGGCTCCTCGGACCCGCGACTTCCATCTCTTCGTGGGATGATGAAAGCCAAGAAAGCCGAAATCACAAAATTAACATTGGATGATTTGGGCCTGGAACCAGACAATGTCGGCCTTTCAGGATCACCTACAAGAGTGGTTAAGATATTCTCACCTCCCAAAAAAGAAGACGGCGAAAAATGGGAAGGCGAGCCAACAGAATTAGCTACAAAACTCATCGATACTTTGCAGGCTGATGGTCTGATTTCCTAATCGCAATGTTTCTAAACTATAGTCATTATAAAAATTCTAAGCCCGAGAAATGGCTTTTGATATCCGATAGTGCAGATACCGGCGCGCATAATATGCAAAAAGATGTTATGCTTCTTGATATGGCAATTTCTGGCGACTTACCGCTTCCTATCCTTAGATTCTATAAATTTTCTCCTGCCGTTATCACTTTAGGACATCATCAGAAAAAAGACCCCTTTGATTTCCAGCTTCTCGAGAAAGATGGCCTTGAACTTGTCCAAAGGCCTACTGGCGGCCGCGCGATTCTTCATGATGACGAACTGACTTATTCTATCATCGTGCCAAAAGGTTTTCGACTTTCGGGGCAATCTGTTCCCAAAAGCTATTTATACATTAGCATGGGGCTGGTAAAAGCTTTTCAGAATCTCGGTTTGGATGCCAAGCTACTTCCTGGGACTCGAGGTTATATCAAAAATCCTTCTTGTTTTTCCAGTGCCAGCAAATTTGAGATTGCCTGTAATGAAACCAAATTTATTGGAAGCGCACAGAAAAGAAAAGAAGGCGCTATTCTCCAGCAAGGCTCTATCCTACTCGGCCCTGCCTATAAAAGAATCGATAAATACTTGCCAGAACCCACCGGCCTCGAGCATAGCACATCGATTGAAGAGCTTCTTTCATCGCGGCCATCGAGACTCGAGCTGGAAAATGCTATCATTGAAGGACTTGAAAAGGTACTCAAAATCTCATTCATCCCCACTAAAACTTTGAATATTAAGCACGATTAGCTTGACAAGATTTTACTGTAAAATATTTTATAGGTTCTTATCTCCTTTAATAACAAAGATTTGCAAAGCTTAAAAAATAAATTTCAAAATATTACTTGACATACGGGTTTTTAAAAATATAATATTAATAAGCGCAAGGAGTTTTGCACATAATGTTATCAAAGAAAAAAGGAGTGAAATAAGAAATTTGTAAATTTATTTTTTATCTAAATTTATTCATTATTGAATTTATGGTGTTTCAACCTAAACTGTATTGTTATTTATTTATTCAAGGAGGTCTTGTGGAGACATTGGGGCATAGAGTAAAAAAGCTGAGAATTAAGAATAATCTCAGCCAACGCCGGCTGGCAAAGATGGTTCACACCAGTCCGGGACTTATCTCATTCATAGAAAGAGATCGCAATCGTCCAAATTACGAGATTATTGCTCGTATAGCAAACAAACTAAGTACATCGACAGATTATCTTATTTTTGGCGAAAAAAGACAGGCAAGCCAGACAGATATATCAAAACTTGCAATCAGAGAACAGGAATTGATCGAGAAACATGATTTATTAAATCGTATGTCAAATCTTTCTCATGTGGATCAGAAGATTATTCTTCAAATACTATCTCGCATGGAAAGAAAAGCTAAAATGCGCATCTCTTACTAAAAAAGTAAAAATTTCAAGGAAGGTTTTATAGGAAATAATTAAAAGTTTGTAATCTTTAATTCAAATGCAATGGACTAGTCCATTGCATTTTTTTATTTTCAGCTGGTTTTTTCTTAAATTTTCGTTGACTTTTGTCGAAAATTAAAATACATTTGTCGAATATTGTATTTCAAGCGTGCAAACGCTAGCAAACAGGAGGATTTAGTGCCAAGAAGACGTAGACCAAAGAAAAGAGAATTACTAGCGGATCCCAAGTACAATAATCGCTTAGTAGCGCGTTTCATTAACAATCTAATGGTCGATGGTAAAAAGAGTACTGCGGAAAACATCATGTATGATGCTTTCGAGATTATTACGGAAAAGACAGGCAAACAAGGTATTGATATATTCGAAAAAGCCCTTAAGAATGTCCGCCCGAATCTCGAGGTCCGTAGCCGTCGAGTTGGTGGTGCCACATATCAGGTTCCGACAGAAGTCAGGCCAGAAAGGTCTCTCGCTCTTGCAATTCGATGGATGCTCGGCGCATCTCGAAAACGCAATGAACACACAATGTCGGATAAACTGGCTTCCGAGCTTATTGCCGCAGCCAATAATGAAGGATCAGCGATTAAAAAACGCGAAGATACACATCGCATGGCAGAGGCAAATCGCGCCTTTGCTCATTTCCGCTGGTAAAATATTTCCAATGTTTTTTGATATCAGATGCCATTTATAAATGGCATCTGATATTTGTATATATAAAGAAGGAATAATGGCTGCTAAAAAGAATTCATTACACATAAGAAATATAGGTATTGCAGCACATATCGATGCTGGCAAAACGACATTAACAGAAAGAATTTTGTTCTATAGTGGTAAGACCCATAGAATTGGTGAAGTCGATGAAGGCAGCGCAACTATGGATTGGATGGAACAGGAGCGCGAAAGAGGTATCACAATCACTTCTGCTGCTACATCTACAAAATGGCGAAACCATACCATAAATATTATCGATACTCCCGGCCATGTTGACTTTACTGTCGAAGTACAGAGGTCACTGCGTGCTCTGGATAGTATGATCGCCGTTTTCTGCGCTGTTGGCGGTGTCGAGCCACAGAGTGAGACCGTATGGCGACAGGCCAATCAATATGAAATTCCCAGAATTGCTTTTGTAAATAAACTCGACAGAACCGGAGCAGACTTTTCCGAGGCTGTTAAGATGATGAAAGAAAATCTCGATGCGAGAGCCTGCCCTATTGCTATGCCTTTTGGCGAAGGTAATGATTTCAAGGGTATCATCGATATTATCGATAGGAATATGATTATCTATCATGATGAAACTCAGGGACGAGAATTTGGAATATTGGATATACCAGATGAACTAAAAAGCCAGGTTGATGATTTGCGCTGGGAGCTTTTGGATAGCCTTTCGGAGGATGATGAAGAACTTACGGAAATGATCCTGGAAGAAAAAGAAATTCCGACCGAGAAGATCAGAGCTTGTATTAGAAATTCCACTATTAATCATAAATTTGTACCAGTTCTCTGTGGTAGCGCACTTCGTAATCGAGGAGTTCAACCTGTGATGGATGGTGTTATCGATTATCTGCCTGCACCAGAAGATATCGGCGAGGTTACTGGCTCTGATCCAAAAACTGGAAAGCCTGTAACCTTCGAAATGAATGAAGATGAACCTTTATCAGCCGTTGTTTTCAAAATTGCAAGTGATAAATATGTCGGTAGAATTTCCTATGGAAGGATCTATTCCGGCAAAATGGACCTAAAACATGCCATATTCAATCCCAGAGCCGGAAAACGCGAAAGAGCTAATAAGATTTTCCATTTCCACTCCGACCAGAGAACAGAGATCGATATTGCGAGGGCTGGCGATGTTGTCGGTATAGCAGGACTCAGGTTCTCCAAAACAGGCGATACGCTCTGTGATCTGAAAAGGCCTGTCTTTTTTGGGGAAATGCATTTCCCCGAGCCTGTGATATTCGTAGCTATCGAGCCTAAATCCCAGGCAGATATGCCAAAGCTTACCAAGGTTCTCGAACAGCTTCAAGATGAAGACCCAACTGTCGAGGTCAAGATTAACGAAGAAACTGGGCAGATGATCCTTTCGGGCATGGGCGAGCTTCATTTAGAAATTCTTGTCGATAGAATGATGAAGGAATTTAGCCTCGATGCAAGAGTAGGAAATCCGCAGGTTGCATATCGTGAAACGATTACTAAAACTGCCAAAGAAACCGGAATATTCAATAAGAAAATCGGCGATATTATACAATATGCATCGGTAACAATCGAGGTTTTCCCACTGAAAAAAGCCGATGATACACATAAAACCGGTAAGAAATTCATCAATGATGTACCAAAGAATTTTCAAATCGATGATGCTTTTGTCGAGGCTATCAAAGAGAGCGTTTTGGCTTCGGCAGAAAGCGGGCCTATCGGCGGTTACCTTTTAAATGATGTCGGTATTAGATTGACAGATGTTGAATACAATGAAGACTCGACGACTGAGCTGGCTTTCCGAATTGCAGCAGGCAATGCCTTTTCACAGGCGATACGCAATGCTGGAGCTGTTCTACTCGAGCCGATGATGAAAATCGAGATACTACTTCCCGATTCTTATGTAGGAGATGTTATTTCGGATTTGGGGATGCGTGGCGCACAGGTGCAGGGCATAGAACAAAAGGGCGACCTCAAAAAAATCACCGCAATAGCTCCGCTATCTGAAATGTTTGGTTATACTACTTCGCTCCGTTCACACACCCAGGGCCGTGGAACATATTCAATGGAATTCGATTCATTCCAGAGATTATCCGGCTCGAGAGAAGAAAACCTAATGAAAAAAATTCGTGGCTATTAGTAATCGATCCTTTGCTTTACATTCCATAAAAATCGTGTCGCACCATAGGGAGTACCAAACCATATAAAATCGCCATCGGGTACAACAGAATGGACAATATTACTCGCAATCCCATCTGATGCTTCATACCACATCCAACTCTGGTCTTCTTTGCGAAATCTAAGCACGCCTTTATTGGTGCCAAACCAGACATATCTTTCGGTGGGAGCGATGTCAAAGAATCTGAGATATTTCCCATAATCGAGCCTATCGAAAATTCTTAATGGACTTTGCCGCAATATTCCATAATCCGAAGCAATCCAAAGCGTAGAGTCGTATTTATCATAGGCAATAGCATCGATATAACCTTCAGTTACGTAGTCATCTGTGGGATAATACTTGACCCCATCGTCTAGGGTATAGAAATATATCTCATTTTCGGTTCCAATCCAGAGCGTATCTTTGTTTTTTGCAAAGCAAGTTATTTGGCCGAATGTTGGCTTTGTAAGCCTTTGAATACGAAGGCTAATCGGATCTATTTTGGAAAGGCCTGATTTGGTTCCTGCATAGATTCTTTCTTCAAATTCGATAAGAGCCGAAACAGAATCTCCAAGTAAATTGTTGGTATTTGACAAAAATCTTTCTGTTTGCATATAGTCCGGGTCTATAACTGCTATTCCTTCTGGAGTACCTGCAAAAAGCATCCCGTTGCTCATGGCAAATGCACTAATTTCTGAATTTCGGAGAAGGCTTGTCGTATCTGCCATCGCCCATTCCCATTTTTGATCGAAATCCCATTTTGTGATAGCGCATTCCTGATTATAGCCAATAGATGTTCCGCCCAAAAAAATGTTATCATCACTAATATAGATTTGCTGGGCTCTATCGCTTCCAAGTCCCACATTCACTCTTTCTGCCCTTTGGGAGAACTCATCCATATTAAAAATCCCTCCGCCAATAGTTCCAATCCATATATTTTGACCATCTCGAATGCAACATGAAATCGGATATCTCTCGAAATTGCGGCCGATGAAGGCATCTCTTTGTTTATCGTAGAACATTCCAATCGGTGGGATTATCTCCTCGAAATCATACTGGCAGCCAAAGCTCCACTGGACTTCATCGGGGATAAAACTAATCGGTGACATCTCGCCCAATGAAGATTCCGATACTTTATAGGCCCCGAATTCTGTGCGAATCAAAAGATCGTCCCAGGTTGTATCTATTGCAAGAGCTATCGGAGGATTTTCCACAAGGATATCGAAATATGTATATGGAAGTTTCCATTCATCATAAATCCAGTCATAGCGAATTATGCCATTGTCTGCCAGAAAGTAAATATAATTTTGGCTTTTGGCTATATCTCTAATCGAGCGAATAGCAAAAAATGTCTGGAAATCCCCATATTGATAGGCCGGCCTTGCAGATGCTAATGCAAACAAAAGGCCAATTAATACAAGAAGAAGTATTTTTCTATCCATTAACCTCCAACCATAATTTCATATTGTATAATAATACATATCAGAACAAAAGTAAAGAGTGGCTAATTTTTGTTCTTCTCTTTCTCGAGTATCTCTAAAATTTGGGCCATATCTGCAGGCAATTCCGCTCTGGCTTCGATTTTTTCGCCAGTAATCGGATGATCCAATACCAGCTTTTCGGCATGTAGCATCTGTCTATCAGTGAGATCTACAAGTCTTTTGGCAAATATTCGATGCATTGGTGAAATACCGCCAATCCTTTCCATTCTACCTGCGTAAGTCGGGTCGCCTAAAATTTGATGGCCGATATGGTCGAGATGAACGCGTATTTGATGAGTCCGGCCTGTGTCGAGCTGTATGGAAAGATCTGTAAGAAAATCATAATATGCTCTAACTGTGTAATGGGTTACCGATTTTTTTCCATCCTCTACAACCGCCATTCTCAGATGGTCTGATGGGTGATGCCCGATAGGTGCATCGATAGTACCAATATGCCTATCGGGATGCCCCCAGCATATTGCTCGATAATGTCTATAAATCTCTTTTTTGGCAAGGTCATCAGAAAGCTTGAGATGTGCGCTCTCTGTTTTAGCTACCACTAGTAGTCCGGAAGTATCTTTGTCGAGGCGATGGACAATACCCGGCCTTGTATCGCCGCCAACAGGAGATAACTTATGAGTATGCGCCAAAACTGCATTGACAAGAGTGCCAGAACGATGCCCTCGAGCAGGATGAACAACCATCCCGGCCGGTTTATTGACTATCAGCATATAATCGTCCTCATAGACAATATCCAGAGGGATATCCTCTGCTTCCAGTGTGATATTAGGCTCATCAGGAATCTCGACAATGATGTGCTCGCCGCCTTTTAGTATGAAATTGGGTTTGGTACCCTTCCCGATTACTTTAATCTTCTTTCGGCGAATCAGTTTTTGTATCTTCGATCTCGACAGGGGGACTGCTACCTGGACCAAGAAAAGATCCAGCCTCGTCCTCTCTATCTCCGTCGGGACCATTATTTCCATCTTTCTTGACATTTTTTAACTCTACACTAAAAAGTAAAATAATTCCAATTAATATTGCAGCATCGGCTATATTAAATGTAGCCCACCGAAGATCGCCGATACCAAAATCCAAAAAATCAGTTACTTCGCTAAATCTGATCCTATCGATGAGATTACCAACTGCCCCGCCCAAAAGTAAACCAACAGAAAATACACCGAAATTATTCCTGCTTTTAAATAGCTCACGGAAATAATAAGAAATAAGCGCAATTCCGATCACCGAGAATAATATATAGAGCGCATTGCCTCCTATTTTAGTACCGAAAACACCTCCGGGATTCTTAGCCAATGTCAATCTGAAAAAATCTCCAATTACTCGAACTGTATTGCCGGCAGGTAATCTGCGAAGGGCTAATTCCTTGGTTACCTGATCGAGTAATATTATTACGATTGTTGTAATTGAAAAGGTCAGTATTGCTTTTTGTTTTGTTTTCATTTAGCCTCTTTGATTCTGTTTGCAGCAAAGATAATAAAAAATGTGCGATTTGACAATAAAACCGCACATTTTCATCAAATAAATATTAAGAAAGGCTATTATTATGCGCCTTTTCTTACTTTATCTTTATAAATGTATTCTGGGTCTTTTTCTTCCTTTATTACATCGATATCGATAATACATTTTGAGAGGTCGTTCAATGATGGAAGCTCGAACATTATATCACAAAATACCCTATCGACTATACTTCTTAATGCCCTGGCGCCAAGATTTGTTTCTCTTGCCTGAGAAACAATCTCATCGATAGCTTCATCCGTAAGCTCAAGCTCGACATCTTCCATACGGAAAAGCTCTTCATATTGCCTAAGAAGTGCATTCTTTGGTTCACTAAGAATCTTCTTGAGAGCCTTTTTACTAAGCGATTTTAAAGCTACTGTATGCGACAGTCTTCCAACCATTTCTGGAATGATTCCGAAATGAATGAGATCTTCCGGAATTACTTTTTCCATAAGTTCATTCTTTTTCAATTCATAATCATTCTGATTATCGTCCTGTGAAAATCCAATGGTTTTTTTGCACATTCTCTTTGCTATAATCTCTTCGATTCCGGCAAAACTACCGCCGCAGATAAAGAGAATATCTCTTGTATCGACTTCTATCAAGGGTTGCTCCGGATGTTTTCTTCCTCCCTGTGGAGGAACATGTGCTTTTGTACCTTCGAGAATTTTGAGAAGGGCCTGCTGCACACCTTCACCAGAAACATCTCGTGTGATAGATGGGCTTCCGCCTTTACGGCCGATCTTATCCAGTTCATCTATGTAGATAATGCCCATTTGAGCCTTATCCACCTGATAATTTGCCGACTGTAATAATCTGACGATGATATTTTCAACATCCTCCCCGACATATCCAGCTTCGGTTAGAACAGTAGCATCTGCTATCGCGAATGGCAGATTGAGGAATCTTGCCAGAGTCTGCGCCATAAGGGTTTTACCTGTTCCAGTTGGGCCAAGTAGTACGATATTGGATTTCTCGATTTCAACATCGCTACTCTTGCGCTTCGAACGGTGCAGTAGCCTTTTGTAATGATTATATACTGCTACCGAAACTGCTCTTTTGGCTTTATCCTGGCCGATAATATATTCATCGAGGAATCCCTTGATTTCTTTGGGAGCCGGGAAGCTATCTTCTGTCCAAACCGATTGCAGGGCATTTTTGTCCTGAACAACCAGGTCATAGCATATACCGACACAGCCATCGCAAATATAGACATCATTGGGTCCAGCAATTAGCTTGCCTACTTTGTCAACAGATTTGCCACAGAATGAGCAGCGTCTTGAATCACTTTTAGAAGCCATATTTACTCCGATTCATTTTACTCTGATTCATCATTTTTGTCATTTTCGAGTGCATCCGATGGCTTATCATAGACTCTATCTATCAATCCATAATCCAGAGCTTCATCCGATGATAAGAAATAATTTCTTTCTGTGTCTTCCAAGACTTTCTCATAAGGCTGTCCAGTATGTTCAGACATGATCTCTAATAGCTTTTTCTTGAGTTTTCTAAGCTCTTTTGTATGAATCTCGATGTCGGTAACTTGCCCCTGTACACCACCCCAGGGCTGATGTATCATAACCCTTGAATTGGGCAAAGAGCCTCTTTTGCCCTTGGCCCCGCCAGTTAATAAGAATGCGCCCATAGAAGCAGCCTGGCCGATGCATATTGTAGCGACATCGGGTTTGATAAATTGCATTGTGTCATAAATAGCCAAACCAGCAGTTACACTACCACCAGGTGAATTTATATATAAATGTATGTCTTTTTTGCTATCATCGGCATCCAAAAAGAGTAATTGCGCAACCACAGCATTGGCGATTGCATCATTAATTGGGGTACCGATAAAAATTATTCTATCTTTTAATAAACGCGAATAAATATCGTATGCGCGCTCTCCGCGACCAGTCTGTTCGATAACCATTGGAATAAGCTGGCTCATGAAAACTCCTTTTTATAAGGATTCTGGGTATAAAAATATTTTACGTAAAAGAAAAAAGGATTATTTATCTTCTTCTTGTTTCTTATCATCGACTTCGTCTTGATCACCAAATTTAATTACCTTTTCTGTAATTTCGGCATTTTCGAGTACAACCTCCATAGCCTTCTCAATTACTATATCGGTAGAAATTGTTTCAATTTCACCTCTTTTTTCAAGAATTTCTCGCATTTTTTCTGCTTCCATCTGAAGTGTCTGTGAATGCTGCTGAATTTTAGCATTAATTTCTTCATCGGATGCTTCGAAATTCTCTTCTTCGGCAATTTTTTCGAGTAGCCAGCGTGCGCCAATAGTAATCTCGAGGTCTTTTCCATGTATTTGTTTGAGTGATGCAAGCTGCTCTGGTGTAATTTTATCCGGCTGAAGGCCATATCTTTTGGCAAATCTGTCGATAAGCTCATTTTCGACCGATGATTCTGGGACTTCTACATCATTGGCATCATAAAGCGCTCTTGTGGCATTGCTTTCGAGCTGGCTTCTGGCTTGAGAATCAAGCTCGCTGTCCATATTCTTGACGATCATATCGCGGAAATCTTCTTCCTTTTCAATATCAGGGAATATTGTTTTCATGAAGTCTAAATCCAGCTTGGGTAGTACTTTCGACTTGACCTGTAATACTTCGATATCACCTTCGACTGTTCTACCAGCCAAAGTTTTGTCTATGTAGTCTTTTGGAAATTCGAAAGAACCATTCTCGATTTTATCGCCTTTTTTGAGTCCAAGAAGCTTTTTCAATGTTTCATCAGGAACATCATCGCTAAGTGGCAAATATTTCATGTCTCCATCGATTTTTACCACTAAGAAATCATCCATATCGGCTTCTTTATCTACTTCTTCCAGAGTTGCGCTTCTTGCGCGAAGATTTTCGATGGTCTGGTCGATATCCTCATCAGAAGGCTTATAAATTGGCTTTTCGATTTCGAGGCCCTTGAATTTCTTAAGCTCTATTTCCGGTTTGACTTCTATCTGCGCTTTCAATTTGAAATCTTCATCAAATTTGGGAAGATCTTCATTGATTTCTTTTAAAGCAATAGGGTTAGCGATTTCATCTTGAATTGCTTTTTGAAGGTCTTGCTGAATCATTTCTTGATGAATCTCTTCAATTAGAGCATCACCAAATTTGGCTTTTATAAGGCTCTTTGGCACTTTACCTGGCCTGAAGCCCGGTATCTGTATTTTGGGCAAATACTTCTTAACTTTTAGATTATAGCGTTCTTGGATTTCGCTAGCTTCATAATTGAGAGTTAATTCTTTTGTGTAAGAATTTTTATCTTCTAATGTGATGTCCATGATAGAGCCTTCCTTCTATAATTAATGCGAGAGGGGGGACTTGAACCCCCACGAATTCCTTCACTAGATCCTAAATCTAGCGCGTCTGCCAATTCCGCCACTCTCGCAGCAAACTTATTTAATATACAAATTCTCCAAAATCTAGTCAAGTATATTATCCACAAATTAACAATGTATAAATCTACTCTTTCTGAAAAAAAGTTAGAAGTGAGTTTTTTTATGGTAAAATAAAAAAATATACCAACAATATTTGCTTTTTGAATCAAAATATCTTATATATAAGTAGAAGGAGGAAATCATGTTTAAAGTAAATGTAATATGTCCCCATGAAGATTGCAAAAAGTCATTAATGGATCATGAGAATCTTGTTTCGAATCAACCGAGTATTCATCTTAGGGTTAAAAAAGGTGACGTAGAGGGAGACCTATATCTTAGCTCTATTTATGGTGATTATAATTCAATAGACCCTGAAAAACCACATTATCTAAATGGTGATTGTCTGGAGTTTTATTGTCCCCATTGCGGTAAAGAGCTACCGGTAATAGAAAAATGCAGCTGCGGAGCAGACACCAAGCTGCTCCATCTTCAAGATGGTGGAAAACTTAAGTTCTGTTCAAGGAAGGGGTGCAATTATCACAATATATCCTTCGAGAAATCAGAAGATCTATACAAATTTTTAGATGATAACTAGTACAGAGAGCATCTCAATAACTAATTAAATTTAATCTTCTTCTGTTTTGACATATGTAACAATACCATCATTGGATACATCGATTCCCTCTTTTTTGTATTCCATCAATTTATTTCTGATCGTTCTGACGGAAACATTGAGGATTCTGGCGACCTGAGAACGATTGCCGCCTGTTTTACGAAGATAGTTTAATATCGCTCTTTTTTCGATTTCTGCCAAAGTAATATTTTCTGAAAAAAGCGAATCTATCTGGGGCATATCCGAATCATAAGCAGTATCCATGGCGAGATCCCGTGGTTTAATGTAATCATCCGATGAAAGAACAACCGCGCGTTCAATTATATTTTGTAGCTCTCGCGCATTGCCGGGATAGGAATATTGCCTAAGTATTCTCATCGCATCACGCGTAAAACCGATAATTCTCTTTTGATTTTCTTTGGCAAACATTTTCAAAAAATGATTTGCCAAAAAGGGAATATCTTCGCGTCTTTCAGCAAGTGGTGGGATGTGAATCGGGACAACGTTTAATCTAAAATAAAGGTCTTCGCGGAATTCACCTTTTTGTACTATTTTGGGCAAATCCTTATTGCTGGTAGCAATAATTCTTATATCGACTTTGGTGATTTTATTACTGCCAATTCTTGAAAATTCTCGCTCTTGAATCACTCGAAGTAATTTTGCCTGAAAAGCCTGTGATGTTTCGGAGATTTCATCCAAAAGAATAGTGCCACCATCAGCAGCTTCGAATTTGCCTGCCTTTGGCCTATCGGCACCTGTAAATGCACCTTTTTCATACCCGAATAATTCTGATTCGAGCAGAGTATCTGGCAATGCAGCGCAGTTTATACGGATAAAAGCCTTGTTTCTTCTCGGGCTTTTAAAGTGAAGAAGCCGAGAAACGACCTCTTTTCCAGTACCGGATTCACCAGTAATCAGGACTGTAATTCTGCTGTCTGCTACAGATTCGACAATCTCCTGTATTCTTTGCATAGCAGGCGATTTGCCAATCATAATGGGAACTTTGTGGTCTTTTTCCCTGAGAATTCTGTTTTCCTTGATCAATGAAGCATGTTCGATTGCACGGTTCAATAAAAGATCGAAATCGCGCTCTTTGAAAGGCTTTGGAAGATAATCATATGCTCCATCTCGAATTGCCTTGACAGCATCAGGGATGCTATGATATGCACTGGCCATAACTACAACTGAATCTGGAGTTTTAGATTTTATCCTTTTCAATACATCGTGGCCGGATAGGTCTGGCATTCGGATATCCAGAAAAACAAGATCATATGTTTTCCTTGCTACCTTCGATAGGGCATCTAAACCGCCCGTTGCGAGATCCGGCGCATAGCCACGCCGGAGAAATAATTCTCGGAAATATTCTCTAATTGTTTCATCATCATCGACTATTAATATCTTATAATTCTTCATCATACCGCCTGAAAGGATTAATATGAATATACTCTTTATGCTCTGAAAGGCCATAGGTGATTTTCCAATTAAGGGCTTGCAATATACTATTTAGCAATTCTTTTTCATAACCCCATGGTCCATCTATGGCGCTGAAATATCTGTTTTTGAAAGGTGTTCTTGCAAAGACTAGTTCTGGGCCTTTTATATTAGCCTGAATCTCGGAATGAGGAATGATATTAGCCTGTAGAATTCGGCATATCAAATCTATTGCAAGCTCCGAAAGTTCGAAATCACTGATAAAATCGAACCATTTCTTATCGGTAATCATTTTCATATCATTGTCAAAAAGCATTTTCTCTTCTTTACTTAGCTTCCGTTCTATGACACTATAAAGATTAAAATGGGAATTTTCTGCTTCGATATCCTTAGCGAGCAGATCCAGTTCGCGCATATGCGATTCTAAAGACTCGATGGATATTATAACTTTCTCTCCGTACTTTTGCTTTTGGGTATCGTCTGCTGTTTTAATCAATTCTAAAAAACCTTTGATGCCGGTAATATTGCCAAAGGCTTTATGCATGAAGCTGCTTATAATTTTTTCCCAGGCAATTTCCAAATTTTACCATCCTTATAATCTTCTAAAATTTATAGGATAGTAAAATATACAATTATTAAGATAATGCCAGTAAAAAATGGCTGCCCTGGAAAATTTTTTCCGCTTTTAGACTATTTTTCCTAACCAAAAAATGATTCAACCGACTGTTCGAATTCATTAATCGAAAATGGTTTCAACAGATATGAGTCTATACGGTACTTATCGACAAATTTTTGAAGTTTATGTGTATCATAAGCAGTAATTATCATTACAGAGCTTTTAGGGTTTTTCTTTTTGTATTCCTTGATTATCTCATATCCGCTTTTACCCGGCATTCTGATGTCTGTTATAAGGAGATCTACATTATCTTCCACCTCGATAGATTCATAATAATTATCCACAGAATGAAAGGATTTGATATTATAGCCGAGTATTTGGCCTAATTCAGGTAAAATATATGCCCAATTCGGATCATCGTCTATGAAGACGATCTTCTTTTTATCTTCTGCCACTTTTGTTCCTCCTGTGCCTTTGCCTCCACACAAAAACACATTTACATAATAATGTATCTTAGATTACATTTTTCGAAATATTTTCCCACAAGATTGTCTTGCTATCGATTTTTTCTGCCTCTGCCTTTTTCTCAGAAGAACTCGTATCAAGAAATTCTTGCAGTTGATTAATATTGAATGGTTTAGTAATCGTCAAATCGAAAAGTGTTTTATCTACTTTATCTTCATCCCAGCCTGTTATGGCTGCAATTTTGACATCTTGTTTAGTTTCTCTTATTTCTTTTGCGACATCGATTCCGCTTTTATCGGGTAATCCGATATCGAGAAATACCATATCATAATTTCCTGATGCAAAAGTTTCGATACCTTTATTACCGCTATCTGCGCTTTGGACATTGTGTCCATAGCCAGTAAGAAGCTCTTCCATAACTTCTCGCATTCCATTATTATCTTCTATGAGCAGGATATTTTGCTCATTATTTCTTGGCGAGAAGCTAATCTCTGTATCGATCTCTTCGACTGCCTTATGATTGGGCTTAACTTTGGGAAGATTGACAATAGCAATAGTCCCCTGCCCTTTTTGGCTTCGATAGTTTAGAGAGCCACCCTGTAAATCCAAAAGGGTTTTCACAGCAGAGACTCCAACGCCCATGCCATTATCGCCTTTTGTCGTAAAATACATCGTACCAATCTTATCCAGGACATCATCGGACATCCCTACTCCATTATCAGAGACCATTATTCGAGTATTGAAGCGATCTTCCTCTACTTCGATTTCTATTTGGCCCTCAAGTTCGATAGCATCCAAAGAATTATTAAAGAGATTGAAAAAGACTTCTTCGAGTGCTGTCGGATCGGTAGTGATATAAAGCTCTTTTGAGATATTATTCTCGATTTCGATACTCTTGCCCTGATTTTCTCTCTGCTCTCTTAATTTGGGTTCGAGTATATCAATAGATGATTCGATAATCTGTGAAAGACGTACTTCTTTTAGTTCGTTCTTGCCAGTTATCTTCGAGAAATTTCTTAGCCTTTTTGTAATCTTGCCGCCGCTTTTAGAAATCTTCTCGACCATTTTCAAGCTATCTAATAGATCGGAGATATCATCAGACCTTTTATATTTCATAATTCCCAATTGCGCTCTTCCCAAAATTGCGCATATGATATTATTAAGATCGTGTAGGACTCCGCTTGAAATCTCGCCGATTATAATGGAACGATTCTTTTTCAGAAGTTCCTCTGGATTGATTTCATTATATGCAGATGCTCCAAGCGATGCAAGATTCATAATAAGCATCGATACGCGATTTATTGTATCGAATTGCTCTTCACCGATACCATCTCCAGATTTGACCATGAAACAACCAATTGGCTTTTTTAGAATAGAAATCGGAAAATAATTCGTCTCATTAACGATAAATGGTTTCCCAAGTGGCCCGAGTTTATCGTATAAGGATACGAAATCTTCTGATGTAAGAACTGGAGTCTTATTAGTCGAATGAAAATTCTTTTTCTTCTTATCATAAAGAAGAACTTTTATCGAAAGATCTGGAAATTCCTCGGAAAGCGAACTTTCCACATTTTCCAAGATCTTTCGATAATCGTATTCTACTTCATGAAAATCACAAATAATTTTTTCAAAAAGTTTGCTTATGCTGCCCATTTTTTCTTCTTGTTTTTTCGTACTATGGCTTTTACCGATAGTAGCATATTTTGCAAAAGCTGGGCAGTGTCCAGCCCGGCTTCCAAAGCGATTTGCAATGCCTTTTGCATCTCCTGAATACTCGCCTCAGAAAGAGCAAAATCGGCATAGCCAATTATTGTACAAAGTTTATTGTTTAATGTTGTTCCAAAATCAACGATTACATCATCGAGTAAATCGATTCTTTCCATTAGATCATCTTGTTTCTCTACTATGCTCATTCTTCTATTAAAAAGCATGATCAATGTTAAAAATTCGGCTACTGCATGTGCATCCGATTGCACAGATGCAAAAAAAACAGGTTCTTGAATAGAGAAGCTTGCCGTATCCGATTGGTCTGCCTCCAAGAAAACCATCGGAACTCTAGCTTCTTTAGCGTCCTTATGTACTTTACCTGGAAATTTATCTTTTGAGCTATAAAGAACTATATCACCATCACTAATAAATGGCGAGTTATCCCTTGTTGTGTCAAAATGTATTCCTTCTGATGGCAAAAGGTCAATCATCTCCTCTTTAACATTGCTCAAAAACGATGTATCATCACCCACAATATAAACTTTGTAAGGTTTAGTCTTCATATTTTCCATAGCTTATCAATGCCCCTTTTCATCGTCTTCATTTTGTCCTCCTCTCTTTGCTTAATATATCGGAAAACAAAATTCAATATTGAGGAATAATGGATAATTCACATAACTCACCAGCGTTATTGATTTAGAGAACACCTGATATTATTAGTCGAATATTCTTTTTTTGTATTATGTATCACCACTCTCCTTTAGCGAATCTGTGGATCAAAAAACTTCGTTGGGTCCAGTTCTTGTTGCATTCTTTGAGCTGTCTGGAGCGCCAAATTAAATGAGTTTTCGGCATTATATAGGTCTATCGATGCTTTTGCTACATCCAGGTCTTCAATGCGTGCTCTTACTGTCTCATAGCTCGTCTCCTGATCACTATTTCTTTCTATCAGGGATTCCATAAATTGGCTTTTAGAACCTAAGGCACCATTTTCATCCTGCAATTTAGACCTCTGGCTTCTCATGCTTTGCCAATGCGAATTTGCTTTTTTGTCATCGCCATTTTCAATAGCTTTGCAAAACTCATTGATCTCATTTAGCATATCATCGATATTACCTTCAGGCAAAACATTCATCTTCGTTTTATCCGTTATATGCAGCATTTGTTTATCCCTTCTGGCGATTTTCTGAAATTCCCCATAAGTCTGCTTCTCTACCCTTTCGTAGTTTCCTAAAAGGGGTTTTCCCATATATTCTCGCGAAGCTTCCTGAGCGATTTCCTGGCTTAGGCTATCGATATGGCTAAGAATATTTCTCTTCATATCCAGAGTCTTGGTTCCTGAAACGACATCCATAGCAAGCTCATCGATCTCCAGCATCAGATTATCAATATTACTATACATTGTACTTGCCTGTTCGACGATTTCTCTATTTTTTTCAAGCCTTTTGGTTTGTCTGGCCATACATTGCTTGGATACATTTATTCTCATAAGTTCGATAGCATCCGATGGCGCCTGGCTGGCCTTCTCGAAATTTTTACCCGATGATATTGTCTGTTGAATATCGGTAAGCCTTTTCTCACGAGACATAAGATTTCTGTAATAGCTCGAAATTGTTACATCATCGACACTTCGCATTATTGACTCCTATCATCTTGCAATTCCAAGTACGACATCCATCATATCCTTTATCGTATTAAGTACCTGCGCTGATGCCTGATATGCTCTTTGCTGTTTTACCATCTCCATAACCTCCTCTGATAAATCCACGCCGACATCCGAGCGGTATCTGGTTTCGACAGTGCTCTTCTCTGCAGCATGACGCTGTGCATCTTTGTCATAGCCTTTTTTATATAAAGCAATGTCAAAAACTTTTTTCTCGAGAATATCTGTCAGATTGGTTTCTTCTGGAATAACAGCTATCGAAGCTGCCGCCGAACCATCCGGCGATGCTGCTATATTGGATGGATTATTCTTAATCGATTCTGCCAAATCGATCGAATTTGCTGTTTTTTTGCTGTTATCGAAGAAATCACTACCCTTTGCCCCATTTTCAGAATAGCCATTTCTATGACGCTCATTTATCTCTGTAATAATCGCAGAAGCAAGCTCATCTAATACTTTTCTAGCTTCTGGAATATGGCTATTGAATGCCTCCAATCCAGCAGCCACTTTGCCATCTGTGATATTGACTTCCTTTCCAGACCTTCCACTTATCACCTTGATATTATAATCATCATCGGTTGCTACTTCGAGTTTCGTTGCAATTTGTTTATCGGCAATGAATTGCCCTCCACTTGTCAGCGCAACTGTTCCATCTTTTCGCCAATGGACTTTGAAGTTAATAAATTCCGAAAGCCCTGATAGAACCGTCTCCAGTTGATCTTTGACATTGCTGCCTTCATTATCATTTCTAATTGCCTTATTGTATTTTGTAACCTGCTGCAAAAGCTTATTTGCTTCTGATAGATGCATTTTCATTCCATCGAGTGTATCTTTCCGGAGATTAATTATCGAGCGATCTACTGCTTTGAAATTTGTCGCCAACTTTTCCGCCGAATATAAAACGGCCTTTTGCTCGACTTTGCCATCAGGGTTTAATGACAGGTCATTGAATGCATCGTAGAGATCGTTCAAGCTTGTTGTAATCGGGCCATTTGGTTCACCAACTATCTCTTCGAGCTGGCCCATAATATCGGATCTTTGCTTGGCGCCTGCCTCTTTGGCTATGGATGATAGAAGATTCCCGAGAAGGAAATTATTTTCATATCGCTGAAATTTGTCGATCTTTACGCCGCCAAAGCCACCTTTTAATTTCTGATAGTATTCACTCGATGATATAGTTCGCTTTTTGTGGTATCCGGGAGTATTGACATTGGTAATATTATTACTTGTCGTTTCCATTTTCTTTTCATTCACATCGAGGCCTTTACGGGCTATGTTGAGGCTATTGATTAATGTCATCAGGCCCTTTTTCTTATGGTTCCGGTTTTCTTAATGATATTCTCTGTTTGGATGCTTTCCAGGAGTCCATGAGTCAGTTTCTGTGCGAATTGGAGGATATCGATATTTTTCGATAGCTCATCAGATAGCTTTTCGGCTTCGCTTTTGGTTTTTATTCCACCCGATTTGCGTAGTTTCTCGACAATTTTCTGAGCTCGATTTGTCAGCTCATCGAGTTCCTTTATGTCTCCCTGAATAATACTCTTGCGCTGTTTTGCAAGAATTTCTTCTAATGATTCTGTTAAATTCATTTTACAACCTGCATCTTTTGATTTATTCTTCATTATTATTTATTTTAACTTCATTATTTAATCTCTTCATTATCTTTTGCACATAGTCTTGCGTTTCTTTAAATGGCGGTATCCCACCGTGTTTAATTACATTTCCTTCGCCGGCATTATATGCTGCGAGTGCAATCTTTGTATCTCCGAATCTATCGAGCAATTCCTTCAGATAATCGACACCGCCCTGAATATTTTGGACAGGATCGAGAGAATCTTTAACGCTGAATCTCTCCGCAGTTGGTTCCATAAGCTGCATCAGGCCTTTAGCGCCTTTTGGCGAAATGGCATTTTGATCCCAACTGGATTCTGTTTCGATAACGGCATCCACCAGTTCGGGATCAACGCCCCGGGATTTGGCGATATCCGTTGCTATATTTTTTAGGTTCCCTGTTTCTATGGAACTAAAATCAAGTTTGTCATCCATTGCCTGCGCCAAAAATTGTGCCATCTGCCAGCGGAACATGCCCGTATATGAAATACCATCCTTCTCACCCATTATTTCTGTCGTCTTGAGCATTTCATTCATAAGAATTGTGGTAAAATTTTTCCCGATATCTGCATCTTCTGATTTTGCTTTTTTATTCTGAATAGGGCTTTGCATTCTCGCTGTAATTTCACTAATATTCATCACATCACCACCAATTCTGCTTTTAATGCACCGGCCTGTTTGATGGCCTGGAAAATAGCTATAATATCTCTCGGCTGAACGCCTATTACATTCAAACCTTGAACAAGTTCCTGTACGGTCGCCTCGCCACCGATCGAGAAGACTCTTCCGGAATCTTCAGTAACAAAGATGCTGTCAGCCAGTGCGGCTACTGTTTCTCCGCCTTCGGAAAATGGCAAAGGTTGTGAAATCTCCGGGAAACTCGAGATTTCGATTGTAATATCGCTATGCGCTACAGCACAAGATGCAAGCTTGACTTCGCCGCCAATTACGACTGTTCCCGTTTTTTCATTAATAACCACCCTTGCTGGTGAGCTATCGATTACCTGTAATGTCTCAACCATAGAGACAAATTCTGATGGCTCCATCCTACCGATATTTATCCTGACAGTATTGCCTTGTACCTGCGTCTGAAATGATGTATCTATTGAATCTATCGCCGTCCTTATTTGTGTTAAAACAGATGGCTGTGGGTCGTGAGGAATGAAGTTTATTATCGAATCGATTTGCCCGGGTATCGATTCTAGAAGCAAGCAGCCGCCAGGAATTTTTCCTACGGATGGATGATTTTTGGAAACTGAGCTTCCCGAGCCAGACTCATAAGCATATCCACCAACAGAAATCGGGCCTTGTGCCACACCGATCATATTATTATCGAGGTCATAGAGAAATGACCTTATCAAAGTACCACCAGCAAGGCTTTTGGCATCACCGACAGATGAGAGTGTTACATCTACCTTGTCGCCTTTTTTTGAACCTGTTCTCGATGTCGCAGTTATTGCTACTATTGCCGCATTTTTCGCCTTCAGCTCATCGGGGTCGGCCTGAAGCCCCATCTGCGTTGATAAATTTGCAAGTGCGCTATTTGTCTGCGGAGTTCCGCGTCCATCGCCGGTTCCGGCAAGGCCTACAACCAGGCCATAACCTGTCAGATAGACAGGCTCGGATGTATTGAAACTGCCCAGGTTCCGGACTAATACCGGGGAGTTCGCTATAAGTGAGCTCCCCGGTTGGAGGAGGAACAAGAGGCAGAGAATTATATACAAAGTCTTAAAAATATTTTCTATCCTAAAATTATTCATGTCAAAATATCCAATCCAGTACTTTTCCAATTAGGCTTTTATTTTGTGCTTTGGCATATTCGCCCTTGCTCTCGATTTTTATAGATAAATTCGCTACTCTATCGCTTGAGACATAATTATTTCTGGTGATATCTTCTGGCCTTACTATTCCAGAAAGTATAACAAAGCTTTCTTCATCATCTAAAGCAACTTTTTTACGCCCTTCTACGATTAGATTACCAACTTCTGATACTTGTTTTACTTCGACAGTTATAGTAGCACTGACGAATCCATTCTTAGAAGATTCGCCGCCGCCATCCATAGAAGACTTATTGGAAAGCTCGGTTCCCATAAGTGGTATAGCATTCAAAACTCCGCTACCACCGAATTCGACAGCATTCTGCTCGGACTTGTCAGATTTCTGATTGCTTTGGCTTTTGGCATTTGTCGATTCTGATATTTTGACTGTCAGAAGATCGCCTATATCACGGGCAATAGGGTCTGCTATCAAGCTTTTATATGCTGATAATGGTAAAATCATTGTCAATACCAAAATGATTGCTAATGTCTTTGTCATCTTATTACCACCTCTTTTGGTGCAAGGATTTCAGCCTCAATTACCTTGCGGTTTATCCTGATACGAATCTCATCACCGATAATTCCTCTTTCTATGGCCTTGCCTTTGGATGATAATTCGATACCGTTTTTTATCCACCGGAGTTTCACATTGTCTCCCGGTTCGATATCATAATATTTCTCAATTTGATTTTCGAAGAGCAAGTGGCCTTCTGCCAGCCTCTTTTTCGCCTTTTTCCCGATAATTTCATTATAATTTCTAATAGCAGTATAATTGGGAATCCAGCCGGTCTTTTCAACGAGCATGTTTCGTTTTATTTTCAGGCCTTTATCGATATTATGCTTTGGTACAATATATTTACCCCATTTTTCGCAAAGGTATCTCCAGAATATGCCCCTTTTCCAACCATCGCCTTGCAGATATATGACTTCTCTGTGCTCGCCTATCTTGAAAGGATTTGGGAAATCGATCGTAAAATTTGAATCCGGGAGATATGCCTTAGAAGGCAAATTGACGATGAGTATTCTCATATTTTCATTTTCGAGGCTATCGAGCTGGTTTTGAAGCTTGTACTCGATAAATGCATCCTGGATCACGATATCTGAAAACGCTATCGATACTATGACTAATGCAAAGATTATGAAACTCGTTTTTATCATTATCTTCTCAAATCTGAAATTGTTCCCAGCACTTGATCGGCTGCCTTGATTGATTTCGAATTAATTTCATATGCTCTCTGGCATGACATCAGGGTAACCATTTCTTCGACCGAGCTTACATTCGACTGTTCGAGATATCCCTGCTTTATGATTCCTGCACCTTCTTCGCCCGGGATTACATCGACTGCTTCACCGGATGCATCGGTCGCTGTAAAAATGTTTTCTCCCATCCCCTTCATACCGGAAGGATTGATAAACCTGGTAAGAGTGATTTGCCCTAATTGCTGTGGCTCTGTATCACCGGGCATATAACCCCAGACAACTCCATCCTGCGTAATTGCGAGTGAAGATGTTTCAGGCGGTACGACAATCTGCGGATCGACCTGATAGCCGCTACTTGTAACGAGCGTGCCTTCCGGCGAGAGCTGTAATGCGCCATCACGAGTATATCCATAATTTCCATCCGGCATCTCAAGGCGGAGAAAACCATCGCCCATGATAGCGACATCTGTGGGATTCTCTGTTGCAACCACAGTACCCTGTTGATAGTTTCTCGAAGTACCGGCTACCTGCGAGCCATATCCCACTTCGATCATTCCGGAGGATGCGCTTTCTCGGCTTAAGGAACTTGGCGCAGGTATATGGTCGTAATATAGATCCTGGAAATTGACTCTCTGGCTTTTATAGCCAGTGGTCTGGATATTTGCGAGATTGTTTGCAGTATTGTCCAGTTGAAGCTCCTGTGCATACATTCCGCTTGCTGCTGTCCTTAGTGCCCTTATCATATTATATCATCCACCTTTCTAATCGACTTTTCCAAGCTCTGTCGAAGCCATTCTTAACATTTCTGAGCTTGTCCTGAAAATTTTTGAAGCAATTTCTGCGCTTCTTGTCAGCTCGATGAGAGAATTCATTTCCTCTACTCCATCCGAATTGGAGCTTTCTAAAGCTCCCTGAATCAATCTTGTATCCTGTGGTTCTTCTTCTGGTCCATCATATATGAAATTGCCATTTCTAGCCGGTTGCAATCTATTAGGCTCTGTTGGTACTGTAATATCTAATCTCCCGACCGCTTCGCCATTTACAATAATAGTGCCATCACCAGTTATCTCTGGCATCCCATTAATCTGAATCGCACCGCCATCGACAAGAACAGTCTCTCCGGTAGAAGTAATCAGCTCGCCTTCTGGTGATACTGCAAAATCTCCGGCACGTCTCAGAAACATGCCATTATTATCCTGAACACGCAAATAGCCATCGCCTAAAACAGCGACATGATATGGATCACCATCCTTTTCAATCGCCCCCGAAGTATTTTCTCTATAGGATTGCATATTGATTTCTTGATTTTTCTTTTCATATGCAGCTTTTAGTTTCTTGAAACCGGGAGTTTCGGTATTCGAAAGATTATTAGCGGTCATTTCCATTCGTCTCATATTTCTTGAAATGGCTGCTTGCGTATTATTTACAATCTTAAAGCTCATCAGTCAATTGTCCCCATATTGATATTTACGCTATCTGTTATTAATTCGACATATCCAACTATGACAGAGATGCCTGGTATCGAATCGGAAATCACAGTAACAGATGCCAGACCATCCTTTGTATAGGCACTTGCATCTATCACTCCTCTCGTCGCTGCAAACTGCACCAAAGTAGAGTCATTACAAGGTTTGCCGCCTTTTTGTACGGTGGCCCAGATGACCGCCTGCGAAAGGCCATCGGCCGGCAAAGAAAGAGGAAATGCAGTAACTTCGATATCTATTTCTTCTTCACTGGTCTCAGAAGCCCGTTCGCAACCTATAGATAAAACCAGGCTAAACAGCAATATTATTAGTGCTTTTTTCAATATTGCCCCTTTCTGATCCTTTTAGTCTCATGATGGAGATTTTCGAAAAGCTCTTTGAGAGCTTCTTTTTTCAATTTTTGTGTCTCTGTGAAATCACAATATTGTGTATAATCATTCGAGTCTTCGCCCAAAAGCAGAAACTCACCGTTTTTTGTTTCGAGCCCATAGATATTTTTATCAGCGACCAGCTTGCCTTCGGTATCTTTGGCTTTGAAACTCATGGTATATCTTCCTAAAATATTTTCTTTCCTTAGAATTAAAGGTAAATAGGATTTTGCCTTTTTCTCATTTGTAAAATCTAAAAGAGAGTATTCGATAGTTATCTTTTCATCAATAAGGCTTTTGTATTTTGGAGTTAGATTCATCAGATTATTCCATAAGGTATCTTCCTGTGGAAATTCTTGCCAACTTGTTCTATCTATGAATTCTACGCCGGGCAAATAATCGGGAGTATCTTCAAATACTCTAATTCTGGTAGCCAAACCGACATTGTAGCCGAAGCTTTCTTCATGCCGGGCGAAATCTTTGGAAAATCCAGCATTTAGTTTGACGAATTTGTAGTCTTTAGAAACATTAAAATGAAAATCATGTGGCGGATTTGCCGTGAAATCTGTAATATATGTCGCTTTTATCTCCATTTGCCAGGGAAGGTAAACTTTCAAGCCGCCGCCTGCTCGATAATAGATATCGCTCATATCTTCCGGCATAGAAGCAGCGAAATTGGCAGCTATATGGATAGCATTTTCCTGAACATATCCGAGTGCAGCGCCATAGCCAAAGTCATTGGAGCCTGAAGTATAATCTGGAAAAGCAGAATGATGTCCGCGATATCCTGATGGAACTGTGGCCTGTCCAAAAATGCCGACATGGAGGCCATATATATATGGTATCTCACCTCTGGCTGTCAAACCAAGAACTGCATCTCCCGGGCCAGCTTTGACCAAAGCCCCACGAACCTCGGAGTAATATGGAAAATAGGTATGGAAAGAAAGCCATCTTAAAAAATCCATTTGCATATTTCCGTATATAGTTACGAGTGTGCTATCTGGATCCATATACAGCGGAGAATATCCAGCTTCGATTTCCATCATCCCGTAATCAGTTGTTTCCGGGAAGACGATTCTTTCAAGTCCGAAATGCGGTATATCGTTTACTCTTGCAAAAAGGCCAAGTGCCATAAATAGTATTAGACAAATTATGTATTCTCTTCTTTCCATCTGCTAATAACATATGCAAGCTATATGCCATAAAAATAAAATATTGCATAAGGGATTGATAGATAGGAAGTTAGTGGATTACATTAAAAATTCGCTATTCCGTGAAGGGGAATATTTTTCATAACATTCAGCCAAAATATTCCAGCTTTGGCGACATGGCTTGATTTAACCGATTTGAAGAATTTTCTTTAGATATGATATTTTTTCCGGAAGCTTTCTTTCCGTCTCAAATTATGGCCTAAATCATTAATCGGATAATAGAAAAGATTTCTTAAGGAATTTATGAAATTTATGAGCCTTTGAAAACCAGTTCCCTAAAAGTTGCAAGGTCATTAGATATCTTTTCTGTGCCTCTAACTACACAAAGCAACGGGTCATCGACAACATAGACAGGCAAATTGGTTTCTACTCGTATCCTTTGGTCGAGTCCTAGTAGCTGTGCGCCACCACCAGTCATAATTATGCCTCTGTCAACAATATCGGAGGAAAGCTCGGGTGGCGTCTGCTCGAGAGCTTCGCGAAGTGCCTGCATAATAGAATTAACAGGCTCCTGCAATGCTTCACGAATTTCGACCGATGAAATATTCAGCACCTTAGGCAAGCCATCGACAAGATCGCGGCCTTTGATGTCCATAGTAAGCTCTTCTGGCAATTTATAAGCATTCCCTATTTGCATCTTAATCTGCTCTGCTGTTTGGTATCCAACAAGAAGATTGTACTTTTTCTTGAGGTAATTGATGATAGACTCATCCAGCTCATCGCCAGCGATTCTAATCGAGACATTATTGACCGTTCCCGAAAGCGCAACCACAGCGATCTCTGATGTACCACCGCCTATATCGATTACCATATTTCCTCTTGATTCATGCACAGGTATTCCCACACCAACAGCGGCTGCCATAGGTTCAGTTACAAGAAAAACCTCTCTTGCTCCGGCATTAGTAGCCGAGTCGGCAACTGCACGCCTTTCGACTTCTGTTATCCCAGATGGAACAGAAATCACAATGCGAGGCTTGACCAGAAACTGAGTCCTGATAACTCGCCTGATAAAAAGCCTAAGCATTTCTTCAGTTGTTTCGAAATCTGCGATGACTCCGTCTTTCAACGGCCGAATAGCATGAATCGCATCTGGTGTCCTGCCAAGCATCTCTTTTGCTTCGGCGCCAATAGCTACAACTTTTCCCGTAGCACGTGAAAGAGCGACAACCGATGGTTCATTAAGGACAATTCCACGTCCTTTAACAGAAATCAGCGTATTAGCTGTTCCAAGATCTATTCCGATATCATTTGTAAAAAAGTCTAATAAAGCCATAATTACCTAAATATATCCAATCTAAAAATTAGAGAAAGAGAAAAATGAAGCTTATCAAAAATTCTATCCATTGTATCTCTTCTGGTATTCTAAAGTCCTTGTATCCACGAGTATCGATTCACCTTCGCTTATAAAAAGCGGTACTTTGACTTCAAGGCCGGTAGCTGTTACTGCATCTTTATAAATATTTGTAACAGAATCGCCTTTTATGGCAGGTTCTGTCTGTTCTATTTCGAGAGGCATCGATGCCGGAAGGTCGATTGAAACAGGCTCATCATCGATTAGAAGAATTTTGTATATTTCGCTATCTTTGAGAAACCATTTAGCATCGCCCATTTGTTCCTCGAAAAATCTATGCTGCTCATAGGTCGATTGATCCATGAAAATATAAGCATCGCCATCGAAATACAGAAATTGCATCGATGCACTTCTTAAATCGACATAGTCGAATTTCTCATCAGTGGAAAATGTATTCTCGAATACTTTGCCGGTCTTCATTTGCTTCATTTTAACGCGGATATTGCCACGTCCGCGTCCCATGATATATTTCTGAAAATCTATAACTTCGTAGGGTTCACCATTGTACATAAATTTTGAACTATTTCTAAGTTCTGAAGCTTCTATCATATAAACCTCCTTATTTCCATAAGATAATAAAACATAAGTACTCTAAATCAAAGAGATTTTTCTATCTTTTTTTCTTTTTTGAAAAGAGCCAGCACCGTATTGACCAAAAGAGCCAATAAAACTATTCCAGCAATAAGCGCACCAATCCATCCGAGGAAGGATAGAATAGTCATAATAACGCCAGCCACAATGACTCCGAGCAAAATCGCCCAAAATGCATGACGCGTCTTAATGCCGAATAAAAATGCTCCAGCACAACCTGTCCATGCCCCTGTTATCGGCAATGGAATAGCGACAAAGACTGAAAGCCCGAGTGTTTCGTATTTTTCGACCTTCTCGCCAATTCTTTTGCGAGTTCGCTCGAAAACCCAATCAAAGAATTTCTTACCCCATTTGAATTTCATTAAAAAGCGAGAGATTGGGCCCAATAGCAATAAAATAGGTATCACAGGTATCATATTTCCGACCACTGATAGGAAATAGGCAAGAAAGGGATTCATTCCGAATACATGAGCGACAGGAATTGCACCACGAAGCTCGACAATCGGTAACATTGAAATAATAATAACTGCAAGTTCGGGAGAAATCCCCTTTTCACGAAGATAATTGGCGATTTTGAGGCCACGTGATTCATGATGGTCATCTTCGGTTGCAAGGCTATCCTGGCCAAGTACACAGATTGCAAGAATAACTAAAAGAATTAGCAAAACAGATTTTTTACTGATCATCATTTGAGTCTCCATTTTGTATTTTGAGCTTACCAAAGCGATTCTTCAAAAAGAAACCGGTGATAAGCTTTGTAATTCTAAATGTTGCCATAAAAGGTTCCATATGGCTTGGGTTTTCATTATATATAGTGGGTATTGGTAAATGCCCGAATTTAGCTCCCATAAAACCGGCCTGAAGAGCCACCTCGCTCTCTATCGCATATCTTACAGATTTTAGCTGCAAGCGTCGAATAACCCATCCCTTGATAGCGCGGAAACCGCATTGTGTATCAGGAAGTTTCTGCCGAAGCGTCACGGAAATGCCCCATGATGACATTGTATTAGAGAATCGTCTCTGCACTGGCATATCACTAAGGTCTGTCATTCTATTGCCCATCACAAGGTCATAGCCATCATCGAGCATAGCTATCATTTCCGGGATTTTATTTGGTGGATGTTGCAAATCGCCATCTATTGTAATCACCGAATCGAATTTGTCCTGCTGGCAGAAATATGCAAATGCGCTTCGAAGTGCCATGCCTTTGCCGCGATTGGTATGATGCCTGAGGTAATTTATTCCCAGGTCTTCGATTTTATTCGATGTATTATCTTTAGAACCATCATCAACAAAAAGCAAATTCTCTTTTGCGATATATTTAGTTGATTCATCAACCATTTCTTGGATGGCATCTTCGAGCTGATAAACAGGAATTATAACAAGCGGATTAGTTTTAGAACTTCTATCAGGCAATCAGCTCTCCTCGATATTTTGCTAAAAAATTAGGGTGGCTAAAAAAATGGTCGGGGCGCCCAGATTTGAACTGGGGACCACCAGCCCCCCATGCTGGTGCGCTGCCAGACTGCGCCACGCCCCGACTGGATTAGTTTTTTGCAAGTGCAAACCTGCCCTTGCTCAAAACAGCAAATAAGATAATGATATGGATGGTATTGGGCAAGGCTTTTTTTGCACTTTCTGTGTGATTGAAGAGTATCAAGTTGATTCATTAATGCTAATGTTTGTTTTTTTGTATAGGGTATAAGTGTGATACAACCAGTTCATTAAAGCACCAATATCTTCATCAGAGACTTTATCGTTTATGATCCATTTATAATTTTGGCCACTTTTAATGAATAATTCAGTCTCCAAAGCTTTGCTTTCGATAGCTTCAAGAATTTTGGATGAAGCATCTGTTTTATAACTTAAACTACCAGGACCATATAATCCTGTATAAATAGCTTGTTTGAAAACAGATGAAGGTGGATACCCATAACAAAGTGACACATCTTCATCATCGATAATCGCATTTAATGAAAAACCTTTTGTCCCCCAATGAATAGAGAGATTCTCTTTGTCTGCAAATTCGAAAATTTTCTTAAAAACTGGCTTGGCAAATTGATTTAATGAATTTAAAAATGTCTCTTTATCTACTATTTTGGATTGTTTTGAGCTTATACTTTTTGGTGCTTTTCTAATACTAGAAAAAACTGTGTCATGTATCATAATTCGATCTCCATTGGGAACTTCAAAAAAACTAAACTTAATACAAATATTACCTATACCTTTTCGAGAAATATATTCTGCAGTTTGCAATAATCGATTATCAATTTGTTCACCGACTATAACTAAAATTTGATCTTTATTGAAAGCAACTGCCTCATCATCAGCTATATGAAAGTATTCTTTATGATATTTACTCAGACTTTGAATATCTCCATTCGAAAATTTTACAAAAATCTCTTCCAACTGTTCATATCCAATATCATCTATAAAAGAAGCATAATCAAGACATTGTGCTATAATATCTCTTGGTGCTTTTCCCCTTTTTAATTCTATGATCGCTAAGTCCCCTTGTCTGTTAACTCCAAGAAGATCAATAGCACCGCCAAAGTTTGTAGTTACTTGCCTTCCTATTATCATAATGTCTGAATCATCAAAAAGACTTTCTGGGTTTTTCTCTAGCCAATCTTCCAAAATTTTTTCTGTATTCGTGTCTTGGAATTTTCTCTTTTTGAACTCTTTATAAAC
>JBKHBT010000084.1:0-14934 GCA_046542255.1 Candidatus Zixiibacteriota bacterium
TATGGTATTTAGCAAAAGCAGCATTTTTATCCTTTCGTTTGATATAATTAATATTAATAACTTGATTTTGAAAAGCGAAAATTCATCTCTAATTATTTGCATTAATACTTGACTTTCGATGAAAATGTTAATAGTATAGTAATGAGCATACTCCTCGTTATAGGGGACTAATCAATACTTGTTGAAGTGCTCTCTCTCATTACGACCACGTATATGTTGAGATTCCTCGTATTTAGGGGATTTTGAAATGCCGTATTTTCTGCGGCATTTTCTTTTTATATTAATTATCGGCCTGTATTTTGAGTCAATACTGGCAAATGTATTGGATTTTCCTTATAATTATATAAATTTGCATGGAGGGCCTCATGAGAAAATTAATATTCCTGCTATTTTTATTGCCGCTATTAGGTGCGGATGTCGATACTCTATACGAATTCAATGAGAGTATTATGCCGGCACATATGGCCTATGATGGTATTTCTGGCACCTATATTGTTAGTGGCATACAAAGCGAGATCCTACATATTACCAGCGGCGAAATTAAAAGCAGAGTCTCGCTGAATAATGATTATGATATATCCGATATCAGCCGCTCTGGCCTGAAACTTATCCTGGCAGCAGAAAGTAGTAGCGAACTAATATTTTTCGACAAAAAACTTATGCAGATCGGAAGCCAGAAGCTAGAGTATGATGGCTATGAAATACAACCTACTGAAATCTATGCAACATCCAGTAGAAGGCTATTTATTGTCGATCGGTGGAATAGGCAAATCTATATCAAAGACGAAGATTATATTAGAGAATATACTGGCGAATTCCGAGATAGAATAGGATTTTTCCCCGATAGAGATGCCTTGCTTTTGATAAAAGATGGAAAAGCCCATCTTCTCTTCGATATAGCTCGCAAAGATTCATCGATCAAAATACCCGAGAGATTCGATTCAGATTTGTTTATTTTGGGAGAAAAGGGAATATTCGCTGCCGATGGCGCAGATTATATTCATTATGATTTATTCGGCTCGATGGCCTATAAGATGAGCTTCGATAATGATATATTAGACATCGATATCGGTTATGATAGCATTTTTCTATTAACAAAAAAAGCCGTTTACAAGGTTGCTATTAGATGAGGTTTTTTATCGGAATAATCCTTCTACCACTTATCATGGTAGCTTCTGATGCCGCCTTTGATTTCCGCTGGAAAAGCATAAACACAAATCGAGATTCTCTCGCTATTACCGATAGCCTAATCGATGATAAAAACTATATACCTGGCACCGCTATGATTTCTGATAACCTCTATCGTGCCTTCGGTTTATCTTCGGATAGCATCAGGATTGTTGGATATTATGCGCTGGAGCAACAATTCACAGAAGGTATCAGCCTTATGCAACCTATTGGTATCGATGACATTCCCCGGGATTATACCCTTTTTAAGAGAACGCCGAAATCGAGCTTCCAGCAATCCGGTTCGATAAGCCGTGGTTTCAGGATTGGAAGCAATCGCGACCTTTCTATTCAATCGGATTTCAATTTTGAGGCTTATGGCAAAATCGGAAAGGATATTGAAATTCGAGCCGTGCTTTCCGACCAGGCATCGCCGATCCAACCAGAGGGCAAAACCCAGAGCTTATCAGAACTGGAAAAGGTTTATATCGAAGCAAAATCGCCACATTATGGTACATCATTCGGTGATATCGAAATGAAAGTTAAAAACAGCAAATTTCTTAGCATCACACGCTCTGTCAAAGGCGTAACCGGCTATGTCGAATATCCTTCGGCAGGAATCGATGCTGCCGGCGCTATACTCGATGGCAATAGAACAACACAAATAATAGAACCAATGGAAGGCAATCAGGGGCCATATTCTCTTGAAAACCCGGAAGGAAATAGCAATATAACGATAATTGCGGGCACCGAGAAAGTCTGGCTGGATGGCAAACCCCTAATACGCGGTGAACAAAATGACTATATTATAGATTACAATACTGCAGAAATCGTATTTATGCCCAAAAAGGCGATATCTTCATATAGCAGGATAGTTGTCGATTTCGAATATGCAAGTGAAGACTATCAATCCAGCCTTTATTATGGTAATGGATATATTGTTCAGGAAGGCATTTTCTCGTTTCGCACAATGGGGTATTTTTCATCGGATAGAAAGGACAATCCTGTTGGTTTCGATATCGATTCGGATTCCGAGGATGCGCTGGCCAATATCGGCGACAGTCCGGATTCTGCATATATACCTGGATGGCAAGATGACTCAGCCGGTAGCTATATCATGGTCGAAGATAGCATGGGAGATTTTCATTTCGAATGGGTAGGCGATAGCCTCGGCGATTACAATGTGTCTTTCTCGAGAGCAGACAGTGGAAGCTATGTCGATTCCATCGATTTCTATTTCTTTGTCGGAGAAGGCGAAGGAGATTTTATTCCATATCGCAAGGTCAACCTTCCCAAAAGCCTTAATGTACTTGCAATACAGGCTGCTTTGGATACATCGATTGGTTTTATTGCAAGTGGCGAATTGGCATCTTCCAGCTTCGACCAGAACACCTTCTCGAGACTCGATGACCAGGACAATATTGGATATGCGGCAAATATGAATCTTCGATCACCCAAAATCGAGACAGGTGGCGGTGATTTCATTCTGGAATATGATTTCTTCCAGGCCACAGAAAATTTCGAAAGCCCGGGAAGAATCTATAATACCGATTTCAATCGCAACTGGGGAATATCATCCGAAAAAGAGAATACCGGAATTACCATGCATCTTGGCAAGGTAAAATATCTTCACTCAGATGATTTTTGGCTTCGCATAGGCGGCGGCCTTCGCCAGGACACAGATGGCGAAAAAGCAAACCGAATCGATAGTAAGGTGAAATACAAAAGCCAGAAAAGCACTATCGGCAGCGATTTTGATTATGCCTTTTCAAATTTGGATGAATATTCAAATAAATGGTATAAAACAGAACTAAATATTAAATCGAATTTCGGAATTATTTCTCCAGAGCTGAATTTTAATGGCGAGGATAAAGCAGTCGCTTATAGTGACTCTACGCTCGGAGAAAGATTTGGCGATTTCTCCGCTCGATTGGGTTTCGATTTCGAAGATTTCGATATTGCCCCACAGGCCGGTTTCCGCAAAGACTTCTATCGCAGGGACTCTCTTATGCCTTATTCCGAATCATATAATGCGGGAATTAGCTTCGACCATAAGAATATCCACGCATATATCAGTCATCGCAATTTCGATGCACTAACCAGCGAAGCCGGAACCGATCTTGCGACAAATGTGGCCGATATTACTTTTAACCATCGCGGAAGAAAACCAAAATACAATATTCGAACATCATATAGAATCACCGGCGCAGCAAGTGAAAAAAAGAGCAAAATCTATACCTATGTCGGCGAGGGGAATGGCGATTATGCTTTCGATGAAAGCCGTGGATATTATATCGAATCCGGTGGCGAATACATTCTGGAATACGAAGGCTCCGGGCAGTTTGAACCGACTTCCGACCTCGAGATATCCAATCGATTTCGCATATCCAGCCGCGGGCTTTTGCCCGATGGTTTTCCGGGAGAATTTAGGCTATCTCTTTCTACATCTTCCAGGCAAAGCCTTTCCGAACGCTCTCCGCGCGGCTTTATTCCACAAGTTTGGTTTTTTTTCAATGACAGCACTATTTATCTCGGGCAATTTAAGCATCAGAGCGATTTATCTTATGATATTGGTTCTTTTGATTTTTCGCTCGGGCAGCGCTATCGAAAATCTGCCAATCGGCGATGGACTAGTGGCGATGAGTTAAGCATAGACAATGGCCAATACATAAAAAGCACTCTTTCGATGCCAAAGCTCAAATATAGCCTGCGAACAGATATCGAGCATTCGCAGGATTTCTATCCAAACTCCTCGCGGCGAGATGGCGATATCTTCACCATAAAATCTTCATTTGAAGTCGATTATACCGGCATGAAATACATCGTTCCAAATGCTGAAGCTTCTGTATTCTACAGCGAAAACCGTACCGGAGCGTCTGCAACCGGATATGGCGGACTTGAAAAGGCTTACCACATATATGGCTTTGGAATAAAACCGGGAGCAAGGATTTCTTTCCAGAAGGGCAGTATTCTTGCAGATTTCGAATATTCAAAGATCGAGTCCAGCCAGCCGGCCGGAATTATTCCATATGAGATGGCAGAAGGAAAAAGAACCGGCGCGAATTTCTCATGGAAAATCGATGCCTCATATAAATTGACACAAAACAGCATACAGACATTCTCTTACATAGGGGAAAACCTTCCCGATACAAAGGACGAACATCGATTCGAACTGAAAATCCAATATCTATTTTAGCCTTTTGGGCATTTGTATTGACAATCAAATTTTTATACATATCTTGCCAGCCGAATTTGATAATGTATGAAAGGAAGGTGATACATGTTTGATTCAGCTTTTATGCAGAGTGGGATTTTCCAATGGCTTTTGCTACCACTTATGATTTTTTTAGCAAGGATAATCGATGTAAGTTTAGGTACAATTCGAATAATCCTGGTTTCGAGAAGTCGTAAAGCATTGGCAGCCCTATTGGGTTTTATCGAGGTATTCATCTGGCTTTTAGCAATCGGCCAGATTCTCAATAATCTCTCTAACTGGGTCAGTTATCTTGCATATCCGGCTGGTTTTGCTGCAGGCACGCTTGTGGGAATGTGGATCGAAGAAAAAATCGCAATCGGTATGGTGATATTGCGGGTTGTTACCAGAAAAAGCGGTATTCATCTTTCACAAAGCCTTCAGGAAAAGGGCTATTACATAACTAGAATCCCAGCAGAAAGCAGCACCGGAAAAGAAGTGAGCGTATTATATGTAATTGTACAAAGAGCAGAGGTCCGCGATGTCATCAATCATGTAATCGAACACAATCCCAAGGCGAATTATTCGGTGCAGGATATCCGTGGAATAGATAATCAACTTCCGATACCGACACGGCCATTTTCCATAAGAGTCAAAAATCGTCTAAGTATGAGAAAGCGCAAAGCCAAATAATTTCCTTCTGCTAAAAGCCTTTGATGATTTGTTTTATCGTGTCCAACCATTCTGTGCCAAAGAATGTAATCATCACTATAACAATCATAATTTGCACAATAATCGCAAACCAGAATTTTAATGGAGATTCTTCTTTTGATGTGAAGTTTCCCCATCTTCCGCGTACCTCGCCAGTTATCAATGCTTTGATTATTAAAAAGAGAAGAGCAACTACAAGTATCGCAAAAAAGAAATTCCCATAACCTTCATTTTGCATGGTCTTCTCCTTTTTTTTTTAGTCCTTTAAAGATCTTAATCTAAATATAGAAAATTATCGATCAAATGCAAAGAATGTTTGAACCGATAAATCAAAGCTATTGGAAATAAGATTTTTGAATTATTGAATTAAAAGCAATAACAACGTTCAATCTTCTAAAATATCAACGACTTTCTGCAGCTCAGAAAAAGCATTTTTGTAATTTTCGGCTGCATTGTATAGCAGTTCGGATGCTGCTTCATTGGTATCCGGGTTAATTCTCTTTGGAAGTTGCCAGTTATTAAAAACCAGCTTGAAGACCTGCTGCAAATAGGATGCTTCTTCACGAAAGAGAAAAGCTGCCCTGGATATATTATCCTGAGCCTTTGGATATTTGCCCATGATCTCTTTAAGGAACATATATGCCGTAGAATGAAGGCTGGCATATACGGCCATATTGTATTGATCCTTCCTGGATGGCAATCTTTCCGGGTCTCCGAAGTTTTCTGCCCATTTAATAAATCCCTTATACCCGCCCATATCTTCAGGTAAATCATCTTCATTTTTGCAATGGGCTATGCCATTTTTCATAGCCTGCAACTCCAGTTGATTTGGGTCATAGGATATCTTATTTTGCTTGATGAAAATTGCGCCCTTGGATTTGCAGGATATTGTGCTTTTGAAAGCCCGCGTCCAGTCTTCTGTGGCAAAATCATCTTTGCCAACCATAGAACCTCGCCCCAAAAATTCACGTGTCTTTTTATTATAGCCGCAAATAACATCCCATTCGCAAAGTGTAAAAGCATTCCAAAGTAGCAAAGCCCGTCCATTGTCGATTTCTTCAATTATAGCATCTATCGCTTTTTGTATATCATCTGGTTCATTGGATGGATTGAGTCTCTCGGGCTTGAAACCAAGGCTTTTTATAAAATCGATTAATTCCTCTGCCGTATTTCGATATTCATTATCGAAGCCTGTCCTGTAAAAACTCATGGCTTCTCCCGAAATACCCGAGAGATATTGCGGCGTGAAATTTATGCCCCGTGAATTAAGAACGATTCTAAGGCCTTCATAGACAGGGCCCCAATTACGATAGTAGTCGATAATGCGGAGGGAAACATTTGTGCTATTTTTTAAAATATCCATATCTCTATTACTCCAATCAATACATCACTCAAACAAATATAAAGATTTATGCGAATTTTACAAACAAAAAATAATAGAATATCCTCGATTGCTTTATAATTGTTCTTGATAAGAATCTTAGTATTTAATATCTTACTTGGTTACTATAGCTGCTTTTTTTTGCAGTGAAGTTTATTTTAGCTATGGCGCATCTTTTCGCCAGGAGGTTGTTTATGACTCTTTTAGATAAAGTCAAGCGCGGTGATAATATCCAGGAGATAGAAATTGTCGCTAAAAAAGAAGGCAGAACGCCGGAATATATTCACGAGAAATTCAAAGAAGGCAAAATTGTTATTCTTAAGAATAATAAAAGGCCGCGAGAGATAGTTCCTTTGGGAGTCGGCGAAGGCTTATCTACAAAAGTCAATGCTAATATCGGCACTTCGAAGGATAAAAATGACATCGAGCTGGAACTTCGTAAGCTCGATGCTGCTATCGAAGCCGGAGCCGATACCGTCATGGACCTATCCACTGGCGGCGAGCTTTACAATATCAGAGATACGATCATTAAAGCCAGCCCGGTGCCAATAGGTACTGTCCCGATTTATGATGTATCGGTCCGCACTGTCCAAAAGGGCAAAGGCATGATACATATGACTCCCGATGAGATTTTCGAAGCCATCGAAGATCATGGAAAACAGGGTGTCGATTTTATCACAGTGCATTGTGGTGTTACCATGAGCATTGTCGAGCAGATAATCGCGGGCGAACGTACTATGGGTATTGTATCTCGCGGCGGCTCTTTCCTTGCCGAATGGATTCATTACAATGAGCGCGAAAACCCACTATACGAACAATACGACCGACTTCTGGATATTGCCAGAAAATACGAAATGACGCTTTCTCTCGGGGATGGCCTTCGCCCGGGATGCCTCGCAGATGCCACAGACAGGCTGCAGATAGGCGAATTAGTCGTTCTTGCCGAACTGGTCAAAAGAGCACAGGATGCTGGTGTTCAGGTAATAGTCGAAGGCCCAGGGCATATTCCTCTGGATGAAGTCGAGGATAATATTAGAATCCAGAAGGAAGTAACTCGCGGTGCGCCTTTTTATGTATTAGGCCCGATTGTGACCGATGTCGCTCCTGGCTACGACCATATCACATCGGCAATTGGCGGTGCGATCGCAGCATCGGCCGGCGCAGATTTCCTTTGCTATGTTACCGCAACAGAACACCTTGCTTTGCCGGATGAAGAAGCTGTGGCTCAGGGCGTGTATGTAACCAGAATCGCTGCACATTCAGGCGATATTGTCAAAAAGGTGCCCGGAGCAATAGAATGGGACAATAATATGGCAAAAGCAAGAGGCGACCTGAATTGGGTAAAGCAAAAGGAATTATCGCTTAATCCAAAACTTGCCGAAAAAATACGTGGAAAATCTATGCCAGAAGATGAAGATGTTTGCACGATGTGTGGAGAATTCTGTGCTGTTAAGAAAATCGGGGAAATCAGGAAAAAATAATAAAAAATGAATATGAGGGCAGGATGAAAAGAAATATTCTTTTAATATTGATTTTGGTACTTTGCGGATTTATAATCGCCAAAGAACCAATAAATTCAGGTGGAAAAATAATGCTAAGAAGTGGGGATGATGAAGATCTATGGCAATATCATAAATTCGATAGCCAAAACCCCCTTCAATACCGTCTTTCCGGGCCCAAAAGATATAAATTGATAGTCAGGGGCATTAATGTGCCAGATGAAAAGGTCGAGATAAAAGCGGCTCTGGATGGTAAACATATCAAAAGCTATAAATTCAGAAAAAACCTTTCCAGGAAAACACGCAATAATAAAAACAACAATCTGGTAACAAAGGGTTATATTATCTATTTCAAGATTCCTGACGGGACGCATAAACTTTCATTAACTGCCGAGAAAGAACTTATAGGACGATTATTTCTCGAGCCGGGAGTCAAGGTATCTATCGCTCCACTTTCCTTTGCAGATGATGATTTTTTAATAGTGGAAGATGAAGAGTATGAATACTATTTCACATCGAAAAATGAACCTGCGGTTTTCCGCCTGATCGGGCCTTTGAAATTTACAATCTTTAGCCGTTTATCATATTTCCAGGAAATGCATGGGCTACAAAGATATACCTTAATTCTCGAACATAATGGCGAAATTAAAAATTTCCACCTCGAAGCGGAACCTTCGAATATTGGTTTTTATCGACACCATAAAGACATTATTCCGAGTAAGGCATCTAAAACCGAATATGACATCGGCCCAGGAGAACATGATATCAAGCTCTGGGGTGAGAATGTAGCTGTTAAGTTATATGTACCGCAGAGTAAATTAGGTAACCGTTAGAAAGAAATCGGAGAGAGAAAATGCTATCGATACATGAAATTCGCGAGAATCCCGAAAAGATAAAAGAAGCCTGCAAAGCCAAACGCGAACCAGATAAAGTCGATTTAATACTCAATCTCGATAAGAAAAGGCGCGAAATAATCCAGGAAGTCGAGCAGATAAAGAGAAAACGCAATAAGATATCGAAGAAAATCGGCAAGATGATGAGTGTGGACAGGGCAAAGGCAGAAGAGATGAAAAAAGAGGCCGGCGAATATTCGCAAAGGGTAAAAAAATTGGATGCTGAGCTTTCTGAAGTCGAGGCCGAAATGAATGCTTTTATGCATTATATTCCCAATGTTCCCCATCATTCTGTTCCGATAGGTGGCGAAGAGGATAATGTCATTGTTCGGCATGAACTCGAAAAAAAGCAATTCGACTTCGATGTTTTAGACCACGTTACATTGATGAATGCCCTTGATATTATCGATATGCCTCGTGCAGCAAAGATGACTGGCAGCTTTTTCTCGATGCTAAAGGGCGATGGTGCAAAGCTTTCGCGCGCTCTTATCAATTTCATGCTGGATATTCATACGAATGAACATGGCTTCGGTGAAATTGCACCGCCATTTCTTGCTAATAGGGAGAGCATGAAAAATACAGGCCAAATCCCCAAGCTGGAAAGTGATATGTACGAAATTTCTGAAGATGGCTTTTTCCTGATTCCTACTGCCGAAGTGGTTCTTACCAATTACCATGCCGATGAGATGCTTGCGGAAAAGGACCTTCCCATAAAACTCGCCGGCTATACACCATGTTTCCGCCGCGAAGCCGGAGCCTACGGCGCCGACACAAAAGGCCTTATGAGGCTTCATCAATTCGATAAGGTCGAGCTGGTGCTTTTTACTAAGCCGGAAGAATCATATGATATGCATGAAAAACTTTGTTCTTATGCCGAAGAAGTACTAAAAAGGCTCGGCTTGCATTATCGTGTTCTGCTTCTTGCATCCGGCGACCTTAGTTTTGCAGCGGCAAAATGCTATGACCTGGAAGTCTATGTACCGACTGGGCCGAAGCATTGGCTGGAAGTGTCATCATGCTCGAATTTCGAAGATTTTCAGGCAAGAAGGTCCAATATCAGATATAGGCATGGCAGCGACAAACCGGAGTTTGTGCATACACTGAATGCATCCGGACTCGCGCTTCCACGGCTAATAATTGCTATAATCGAAAACTTCCAGACTCCCGATGGCAGAATAATAATACCCGAAGCACTCAGGCCATATTTCGGAAAAGATGAAATAAAATAAACCTGCTCTTGAAAGAAAGGTTTTATGGCTCTTTTCAAAAGAAAAGAATCCAGAAGCGATCGCTTTCAGATTACCTATAAGGGTATTCCTGCCGTTTATAAGATTGCATTGGCTGTTTTTATATTATTAGTTATCGGCCTATTTTTCCTATATTCCGAATATATCAGGCAAGCTGTAATAGAAAATAATAGGCGTATCATTAAAGCACATGCCCGCTTATATGCTATCGCCAAATCCGAGGCGATGTCCGGGCCTGCACTTGGGATTATTTTCGAAGAGGTGATCGAGAAATCTGATTTCCCTATGATTCTCACGAATTCTGATAAACAGCCGCTAAGCTGGCGAAATGTAAATATCTCCGAATCCGATACAACAGAAAAAGCAAGGCAAGAGCTTATCAAAATGATCCATGAAATGGAGCAAATAGTAAAACCGGTCGAAATCAATGTGGGCCGTTCCAATCAGATTTTGGGATACATCTATTTTGGAGAGCCTTCATATATAAAGTGGGTTCGTGTGATTCCGGCATTGGAACTTTTTTTTATTACTGTTCTGCTTATTTTTGGTTTCAGCGTTTATAATAGTATCAGAAATTTTGAAAAACAAAATATCTGGCTTGGCCTCGCCAGAGAAATGGCTCATCAACTCGGTACACCTATTTCATCATTGATGGGCTGGATCGAGATACTTCGTGACAGGCTGCCGGATACAAAATCGCAGGAAGATGAATTCTTCTATGAAATTGTCGAAGAGATGGACCTTGATATACAGGTTCTTTCCAGAATCGTGGTCAGATTTGGACAAATCGGTTCATTGCCAGAGCTAAAGCCGACTCATGTCGATAAAGTCGTAACTGATGTTGTTCAATATCTTAAAGAGCGAATACCTAAGCTTCGAGAAAAGGTATCGCTTACAACACAGATTGAAAAAGTGCCAACCGTTCTTGCTAATGAACTTCTACTTTCATGGGCATGTGAAAACATTATTAAAAATGCTGTCGATGCCTTCGGCAGAAAAAACGGCCATATACAGGTATCTGTAAGGACAAATGTAGAGAATACTTCAGTACAAATTATCTTTACCGATGATGGAAAAGGCATATCTCTTGCCGACCAGAGGAAGATATTTTCTCCGGGGTTCACGACAAAAAAGCGCGGCTGGGGACTCGGGCTTTCTCTTACAAGGAGAATTGCGGAAGAATATCATTATGGAAGACTTTATCTTCTAGAAAGCCATCCATATGAGAAAACGACATTTGTTCTGGAAATTCCTATTGAAAAATAAAATAATTGTTTTATATTTATAAATAATTAGAGATGTAATATCTGAAGGAGTTGTTTATGGATAAGAAAAATACGATACTGTGGGTCGATGATGAGATTCATCAGCTCAAACCACATATCATGTTTCTTAAGAATAAGGGATATGAAGTAATTACCGCATCCAATGGCGAGGATGCTATCGAGCATGTCCGCCGCGGAGATGCAGATGTCGTGCTTTTGGATGAGATGATGCCCGGCCTCGATGGCCTTTCGACTTTGGAGGAGATAAGGGATATCGATGCATATATACCAGTTGTAATGATAACAAAATCTGAAGAAGAGCGTTTGATGGAGGATGCTATCGGCAAAGAAATAACAGACTATATTCTAAAGCCGGTCAATCCTTCGCAGATTCTGCTTTCTCTTAAGAAGATATTCGAAGGCACCAGAATCCAGGAAAAACATGTGATTCGGAACTATACCAAAGAATACCGCGAAGTATATGCAAAAGACCGTTCGACTGACAAAGCATGGTATGAGACTGCAACATGGCTGGCATATTGGGATATAATTTTCGATAATCATCCCGATACAGGGCTCGGGGCCACACATTCGGAATTCCATAAAGAGCTTAATATCGAATTTGCGCATTATATCCGGGCTAATTATGAGAAATGGGTTAATTCTCGTCCGGCTGACAGGCCGACTCTTTCGGTAGATATACCCAATAAAAAGCTCCTGCCTCATCTCAAGGATGGCAAGAAGGTTTTCTATATCGTGATAGATTGTATGCGGCTCGACCAATGGATGGCCGTCGAGGACCTAATCGCGGAACATTTCGATATACTCTCGGAACTGTACTATTCTATTCTTCCTACTGCAACTCCCTATTCGAGAAATGCCATATTTAGCGGACTTTTCCCATCGGAACTGGCCAAGACGCATCCAAAAATCTGGCAAACTGCCTTTGCTGACGAGGCCAGCCGCAATCGATTTGAACATCAGCTTCTTGATAGGCTTATAAGAAGACAAAATATCGATATTAAAGGGGATACAAGATACATCAAAATTCTCGATCCCGACGAGGGCAAAGATCTTTTGGATAAATTGCCAAGATACCTCAATTCCCCCGTCTCTTCGGTAGTTGTCAACTTCCTGGACATTTTGGCGCATAGCCGTGCAGCCTCGGATGTTCTTAAAGAAGTCGCTAATGACGAAAAAGGCTTGAGGATGATTATGCGGACATGGTTCAAACAATCACCATTATTCCAGGTTCTAAAGCGTATTTCTGAAAAGGACAATATCGTCATAATCACGACAGACCATGGCAGTATAATCGGCAAGAAAGGCCTCAAAGCCTACGGCAGAAGAGATACATCCACAAATCTCAGATACAAATATGGCGATAATCTCAATGCAGAAAAAAAGGCATCCATTCTGGTCAAAGACCCCAGAAAATGGAAACTGCCCGCATTTTCGGTTACAACTAATTATATCATAGCTGAAGAAAATTACTATTTCTTATATCCTTCAAATTTCCGCCAATATGAGAAACAATACAAAAATTCTGTATTACATGGAGGAATTTCGATAGAAGAAATGATAGTTCCGGTTATTACTCTATTGCCAAAAGGTTCCAGGTAAGAAATGCTCGAGCAGTTAGCTTTAAAAGAGACAAAAAACGAGAATGAGACAATGCAATTGGGCAGAGAAATTTCAGAAAGGCTTCTCCCGGGCGATACTATTGCTATTGTCGGGCCTCTGGGCGCTGGGAAAACTACGATTATCAAGGGAATATGCAAGGGTCTCGGAGTAGCTGATGTAACCAGTCCAACATTCACAATTGTGAACTGCTATGATATACCGGTTGCTGCGTTTGGCGAAGATTCTATTGATGATTTCATTAATGAATTCTCACATAATCCAGCTTCAAAAACAAGGATAGATATCAATCACATCGACTTATACAGAATCGATGATGAAAAGGAATTCATAGAAAGAGGAATAGCAGAATACATAGGTAATGATGATTCGATAACTCTCGTAGAATGGGCAGATCATTTCCCCGAATATTTCCAAGAAAAAAATACTATATGGATAGAAATCAATCCTGTGGATGGAATAAGAGAAGTTAAGATTTCTAAAGTAGTTTCTTGCAAAGCCATTAAATAATATAATACATAAATATGTATAATACACTGCCTTTACCGATGTTTTAGCCGGGAATAATGACAATGCGGAACAGCGCATTGTCTGATTTAAGCCTTTGGACCTGTATTCATACATTAAGTCACAAATAATTATTGAGCTTGATTTTTTTAATTATTATCATAAATTTATTTAAAATTTGAATAAAGAGAGAATATTTCAAAGGAGCTAAGATGATGAAGAAAACTGCAATTTCCATTCTTTTGATTGTCTTGATTATATTGACGGCTTGCAAAAGCGGGGAAAGCATAGTCGATCCTCAGCTTGAAGAGCAGGGCAAAAAACTTGGTTATATTAATTCTATCGGAGAAACCAAGGTCTATGAACAGAAATCGGAACGCAGCTTCTATTTTAACTTTAAGGGTGATGGCTTCGCCCCGAGAGAAATCATTGATGGTAAGGTTGCTTTCACTGTCGAGAATGCTACCGAGGAGCTCAGCGAGATAACTTTTACCTTTGAAAAACAGTTCGCACAGATCGTATTCGATGCTTCGCTTCGCCCAAAAAGAGAAAGGCTTCCCGATTTGGATTTTTCATTTACTACCTTTGTTAATCCTGGTCATTTCTATGTGGATAATAATACATCAGTAAAATATAGCACTTCTGAATTCCCTATAGAGCCATACAAAACCAAATTAGAAGGAATGGATTTTACTATTGTGACGAATATGAATAGCACAGAACATAAAAAGGCTGCCGGGCTTTCTGAACTACCAGCCGGTGACCTGGCTATGAATAAAGAAGAAGAACTGATGTTCGAATATTTGGCTATAATAACACCAGTTTTCCCAAATAGGAATCTCAAAATTGGAGACAGATGGGAAACTTCATATAATAAAAAATTCGAAACTTTTTATGGGGCAACGATGACAATAGAAGCCACAAGAACATTCGAACTTGTAGATTTTATCGAATATAAAGGACATAGATGTGCTTATATCAAAACGGATATAGAATTTGATACAAGACGAATGGGTGAAGTAGATGATTTTGAAAATACAAAGTATATACTTGAGTCAACCGGTGATGGCGAAGGCAATGGCAAAATTTATTTCGCATTCGATGGTTTTATTGTAGATGCCAAGTATTCCTGGTATGCCGATTTTAATTTCAATCTTAAAAATGAAGAGATCAGCGCCGATTATAGTGATGTTTACTCGGCCAAAAGAATCGAAGAATTCAAACTTATTCAATAATATCTTCTTTTGCTAATGATCAAGTAAATACCCATGGCTCGATTTGACTCATGGGTATTTTATTTTATATAGATTTTACAGCTTTGACCCGACTTCGGCACTTCGACAAGCTCAGCACAACGCACTTCGACAAGCTCAGCACAACGCACTTCGACAAGCTCAGCACAACGCACTTCGACAAGCTCAGCACAAGCT
>JBKHBT010000085.1:0-14884 GCA_046542255.1 Candidatus Zixiibacteriota bacterium
CTGATGTTTTAGCCTGAAAAGTATGACAATGCGGAACAGCGCATTGTCTGGTTTTAATCGATATATTCAAAATGACTCCGGTACAGAGACAGAGATGGTGATTTCCTTGGCATACGCTATTTGATCGATACATCACCGCGATTCGATGACCGCTTTCATACCGTGATCGACGGTGACCGGCTGGATCTACTGGCCTACAGGTATCTGGGAGATGCAAAGCTCTGGTGGCTCATCTGTGATTACAACGACATCTTTTTCTCGCTGGAACTCACGCCGAGCACAGTGCTTCGCATCCCTTCCATGTATCACGTCAGCATGCACATTCTCGACTTATATCATTAAATTACCTTGCAAATACAACTGATATTCATTATATTATCTGCGTACATGCTTAATTAAATGGAGCTGAACAAATGAATAGCGAAGATAAAAAGGCCAGAATTTTCAAAGTGCTTTCAGTTGGTACTCGAATACAGATAATCGAACTGCTCAAAAAGCGTTCGCACTGTGTCAATGCATTGTCGCGAAAGCTGGAAATCACATCTGCGGCAGTGTCTCAGCACCTTCGAATTCTGAGGGATGCTGATCTTGTTATAGCAGAAAAGAAAGGCTACTTCGTTCATTATCGGATTAATGAGCAAACTTTTGCCAACTGGTTTGACACCACAAAAGAGTTCTTTGAATAATTATTTTTGCTATTTAAATAAGCATTTGCGTAGTTACTTTAAATTATAATAGGAGGAATGAATGAACTCTGAAAAAGATATCGCCATCAGTGCTCATGGGCTTTCCAAAAAATTCGGAGAGCTTGTAGCTGTTGATGGCGTAGATTTTGAAGTTAAATCAGGTGAGCTTTTCGGCTTTCTTGGTCCTAATGGTGCAGGGAAAACGACCACCATCAATATGTTGACCGGGCTGGCGCGTCCGGACTCTGGATCAATACGGATTGGGAGTATTGATTGTATCGCCAAACCAAGAAGCGCTCAACATTTGATTGGAATTGTACCTGACGAAAGCAACCTCTATCCTGAACTGACCGGTTTCGAGAATTTGTGTTTCTGCGCTTCTCTCTATGGCATAGCCAAAAAGGAGCGAATATCAAGAGCAATGAAATTGTTGGAGATGTTTAGTCTTACAAACGCTAAAGATCGGAAGTTTGGAGACTATTCGAAAGGAATGAAGCGTAAATTGACAATTGCAGCAGGTATAATCCATGAACCGGCTATCCTTTTTCTTGATGAGCCGACAACTGGTATCGACGTTTCAAGTGCCAGACAGTTGCGCCTGATTATAGATGAACTTCACCGAAAAGGGGCGACTATATTTCTTACCACACATTATATCGAGGAAGCAGAACGGCTTTGTGACCGTATAGCCTTTATAGTTGGAGGGCGCATCGTGAAAACAGATAGTGTTTCCAATTTACTCCAGCCTATAAAAAACCGACATGTCGTTAAGATAGTATGTTCGGGGGGATTGGTACCGCTGGGGCCAGTTCTGAAAAATCAGTTCACATATGAAAAAACTGAGATTGATTCAGATCGTGTCCTGCAAATTGAAGATATAAATCCCATATCTGTAGGTCCTATAATCAGATTTCTTGAGGATCATAATGTTGATGTCTTTGAGGCCAAAAGGATAAAACCGAGTCTTGAGGAGGTTTTTGTGAATATTACAGGCGTTGAGATTGAAACTTTGAAGAAAGATAAAGAGAGGGCTGGAGGTGGAAAATGAAAATATGGATAGCGTTCTGGAATATTATTGTTAAGGACTTTCGCACCTATTATCTGAAGCCGCCAAACCTAAGCTGGGGCATTATTTTCCCTTTGGCTTGGACGGGTATGTTTTTTATCAAATCAGGCAGTGGCATAGAAAGCGTTCTATCGATTCTTCCGGGAGTGATCGCGTTATCGATTCTTTTCGGAACCACTTCTCTGCTGGCAGTGACGGTTACTTTTGAGAAGAAAAATCGCTCATTTGAACGTTTGCTTCTTGCACCGTTACCACTTGAAATTTTGATGCTCGCAAAAACTGGCGGAGCCATACTATTCGGGGTTTTCAATGCCTTTGTGCCCATAGTGATGGCTGCGTTTTTTGTCGACATTTCGAATATTGCCTGGTCGATATTTTTACCAGCGGTAATTATGATAGCAATCGCATCAACTTTTCTCGGGCTGTTCATAGCTGTGGCAGTTAGCGAGGTGTTCGAGGCTCAGACATTTTCCAATTTCTTTCGTTTTCCGATGATTTTTCTCTGCGGACTATTCTTTCCAATCAGCGCATTACCAATTTTCCTTAAACCCATATCATTTCTCCTGCCTCTAACTTATGGAGCAGATATGCTTCATGGTTCGATCAGTGGCAGTAACTTTATGCCTTTTGTTGTTGATCTGATTGTACTTGCTGGTTTTTGCATTTTGCTGTTTTTTCTAACTCTCAGAAATATTAAACGAAAATGGATTATCTGATACCGGAGGCTGTCCGTTAATGGACAGCCTTTAGTTTCTTCTCTTCCTTTCATTTCTGCTGATCCACCGTCACTCCAGCGGCTCTTCCAGATTGCGAATAATTCCCCTAAAACAGGAACAATCCGAATTCGATCGATGTCGAACAATCGTTCTCCCCCTGAAAAATTGAAGCAATCATAAGCTTGATAACATACGATGGCTAGTATTTGATTACCTTTCGGTAGTTCCCGAATACTTTTGCAAAATGAGAATCAAATTTGAGAGCATTAAATAATTCTGAAATAAGATGTAGGCAACCAATCGTTATTTTTTTTATCAACTTAAATACAATGAATTTAGGGAGATTTCGCATCTGTTTTTTTATTTCATGCAGAATTTAGGTGCTCAGGGGAGGTGTAGCGAAGCGACAGAGGGGTTGTCCGAAAATCTAATCCCAATATTTTAGTAATATTTTATAGATTGTATTCCTATCAATGTGGTTACTTAACCAAAATGACCCTGCCCGGTTCGATTTCTGGATTGTCTGGAATAATCATATAAATACCGCTTGGGAGATTCTTAGGTTGCCAGCGGCGGTTCTGTTGGAATGGTCTTTTTCTAAAGTGTGCCAATTTTTTGCCATCGATGCCGTAAATGTTAATATCGGTATTAGCAGGAATTTCGATATTCAGCGATGAATTGAATGGATTCGGATATGCTTTGATTCCAATATCTTCTGGAATATCGGCATTTACAATCTCAGATTCGACAATTCTGTCAGTATCCGGGTCTTCGCCACGGAACTCATAGGTGGCATCTATGAAATCATCATACATGCCGCCGATATATGCCATATCGATAGAAAGCGTCTCACCCGGCATGACATCGGGTATATTGATAACGGCATAAACAGCACAATCTACTGCATTAGTATCGATATAGATAGAATCATCCTCCAGATAAGTTGTATCAAAGGCATAATGCTTGAAGGAAGGATAGAAAACCAGGTCCTTCAGATCACTAAAACGCCGGCCGGTTCCGTACCAATTCTCATGCGAACCGAAATATATCGAATCATCGGAATAGACAAAGCTATCCAAATCTTCGAATGCAAAGCCCATGTGCAGGCCATCGAAATCCATATTATCGAAAATATATGCAGCACGGCGATCATAATCGAATCGGCACATATCATCGAGCATTGTAGGATATACTGTCGAGAAGTCGGCATCATAGAAAAACATAATTCGAGTATCTTTCAAAGCGCCATCGCCGACATTAAAAATAGTATAATTCACAGGGATATAGTTAATCGAGTCGAGAGAATCCGGCATATAATCCGATTCAATACGCTGGCGAATGTAAACACCATTGGAAATATCTCCAAAGCAATTAACAGTCTTTGCGCCAACGAATGTTGTCTCGCGGTCGAAATAGGCTACAATTAGATTAGAGTCTCTGAGAACTATATGTTCTAATGAATCCGGCAAATCTCTCGGCGGGACATTATATATGATTCCTGATATTGTGTCTTCATAAGTATATTGCCATACCTGTGCGGACAATGTATCCATCACAAGATGCGCCCGAGCGGTATCAGAAATCGGCAAGGTATCTGGTGGAACATAATATCGAATATCATCTTCCAGCTCGTGAACCCAGATTTCCTCGGTATATGCCGAATCCTGTCCAATGAATGTAATTCCCATTCCGGTAGTATCATCCGGAAACTCATCTGGTGGAATCCGGAACGTGTCATCATCGGAGGAAACATAAACATTATATGTATAACGATAGTATAATGTCTCAATAGAATGGACATAGAAATCTTCTCGCTGCATTCCCCCGGGCAGCTTGCGCCATGCGGTTGCGACGAAGTCTATGGCATCATTGTCGACCGTGTTAGACCAACTAGTATCGGAGCCTACAGAGTATAAATAAGTAATCGTCGGGTCAAAAGAAACATGATATTCATCCGCAATTACTTCCACTGTAACTGTTTCTATCCTTGCAATAGCAGTATCGCCGAAATATTGAACATCCCTATCTACATATAATGGATTACTATAGAAATAAACGGTATCGCCATCTTCGGTCGCGCCGAAAATCAATGTATCATCGAATTCATAATTTGAATCGGTAAAAAGGCCATCGGAATCTGCGCCTATTCCATGTAAAATATAGTGGCTATCCAAAGCAAAGGCCACGAAACCGCGCCAAAGATAATCTGTCCCTTGATAATTATGCTCGACAAAAGTCCCCGGAAGGAAATCATCGACCTTGAGTGAAATCATGCCACTGTTATGGACATAGCGTCTCATAGCTTCGGCAAAAAGCAAAGCCGAGATTATAATTATCAATACCATTGCTATTTTTAGGCCTTTTCTTTTCACATCACTAATATAATAAATCGCTTCGAATGGTCAAGTATATAAGAGAACTAATTACTCTCTTAAAACCATATATTAAAAATATATAAACCGTAATTAATATATAACGCAATGACTTTGCTGATGTTTTAGCCAGCAATTATGACAATGCAGAACAGTGCATTGTTTGAAAGCAAAGGCTAAATGGCCAAGTTTTATTTGCATTAAAGTGGTTTATATCTTAATTTTATACCAAAATTAGGAGGTATAATGAAAAAAATATTAGTTTTGCTATTTATCGTCTTTTTGATTGGAATTTCGTTTGCCGAAGAAAAGACACTATTCGGAGGCGACCTTAAAGAACTCGAACATGGAATCTATGGAGCTGTTGACAGCAGGCTTACCATGATAGCTGATGAATTCTCATATATCAACGGCTGGCGAGTCGCATGGGTAATAGACCATAGTTTTGCTATAGGCTATACATCGATGGACCTCGTAAATGAAGTCGATCTCACTGATTCTCTCGAACTGGAATTAGAATATAGTGGTTTCTATTTCGAATATATTTATAATTCACAGGAGCTTATCCATCTCACAGGGAAACTTCTGGCAGCATGGGGAGACACCAGAATCAATCTCTCTCATTTCGATGACCAAGCTGAATATGCAAAAGATAATAATATCTTTGTCATAGAACCATCGGCAACAGTCGAGATTAATCTACTCAAATGGATGAGGCTGGATATTGGCGCAAGCTATCGCTATGTCGGAGATGTTGATCTTCCTCGATATTCCACATCCGATTTTAGCGGGCCAGCCGGAGAGATAACTTTGAAATTTGGTTGGGACATGTAATCTTATTTTTATCCTGGCTAGCTTTTCTTTTTTTCATGGTTCAAATTCTCATTGCCTGAAGTTAGCTTCGCAGAAGTATGAGTGTAAAGTAGCTTCCCAGCGAGGATAATACTTACAGACAATGCGCTGTTCCGCATTGTCATACTTTTCAGGCTAAAACATCAGTAAAGCCTTTTGAGTATATATATTATGTAATATGTAGTTATATTTATGGCTTTAAAAGAGATTATTCACTTTACATAAATTTTAACATTGAATCTATATTAATAATTTTCCTAAATTACTTGCCATTTAAACTCAATAAGTAATTGAAATTCAAAGTATAAAGTATATATTCGATGTAAACGATTATGTATTCTTAACGTCTATTATTATGACAGGAAGTCTATGGCTTTAGAAGATAAAACCACAGAAACAGAAAATGATGAGAAATTGGACAAAGAAGAAGACCGCGATTATGTCAGGCGAAGCAAGCATGGCGATGAGAATGCCTTTGGATTTCTATACCGTAAATACCGTGAAAAGGTCTATCTCCATATTTATTATATGGTATCGAATAAAGACGATGCTATGGACCTTAGTACCGATAGCTTTATCAAAGCATATAAGTCGATCGAGCGCTTTCGTGAAGAATCGAGTTTCTATACATGGATACTCTCTATTTCAACCAGAGTGGCCATCGACTATCTCAGAAAGCGCAAGAAAACGGTATCTTTACAGCACGCTTCTGATATTATCGACGATCCTGTCGATCATGCAGAAAATATCGACAGAGAGCGTATCACAAACCTTATCGAAGAAGGACAGAAACAGCTTTCACCTAAAGAAAAGGCATGTTTTACACTTCGATTTTTCGAGGAGAAATCGGTCAAGGAGACAGCCCAGATTATGGGAATCAAAAATGGAACTGTCAAATCACTCTATTACAGGGCATTCAATAAGATGAAAGATTATATTTCAAAAATATATTTGAGGTAAAAATGAAATGTAAAAAGACAAAACAGCTACTCGAAAATGGCCAAAACCCGGCAGAAGACCCCGAGCTTTTGACTCATTTAGAGACTTGTGTAAAATGCAAGAGAGAAATTGAAAGATATTATCCAGAATTTTTGCACTTTATCGATGGCAATAATTCAGAATTCGAGAATCTACTGCATCTCAGGCGGGAATACGATGCTTCGATCGAAATGCCGGATGATGTAAGCTGGCGCAAGCAACAAAATAGAATGTTCAAGAGCATCGAGAGACGGCGATATGCAATTCTTCGGCCAGCTTTCGCGGGCATCCTGGCTGCGATGCTGATTCTTTTTGTCATTATTGTCAATCCATCGCAGTACCTAATCCAGATGCCGGAAGATAATCTGGAAATACCAGCAGAATTGGCCGATGAATACCTGATGTCAAATAATGGCTATATCGATATCGATGTTTTTTTTGAGACATTTTCATTGCTTGGAGGCAGCGAAATTATTTCTCTTATCGAAATCGATGATCCAGCAAAAGCAGCAATAGATTTAGCAGAAGAACTTGGCGAAGAAACAATTATCGCTACTTTCGATGACAAAACACAGCAGGAATTCATGGCATATTTGCAAAGTGAAATGAATATACCAGGCAATCAATTATAGATGAAATAATGATGCATCAAAATAGCTAAACTAGAAAAGCAATAAAAAGTGCTTTGTTTTGGCTTTGAATCAATTATATTAAGTACTCAAAAGGAGTCAGAATGCATAAAATAATTTTGTTTTTACTATTAAATATTTTTGTGATTGGCCTACTTGCTCAACCACCAAAACATTGCGAAGGCCCACCAGATCTTGGCCCGGAAATGCGCGAGCAGCTCAAGACTATCAGGAAATGGAAAATGCTCGATGAACTGGAGCTTTCTGAGGAGCAGACAGCAAAATTCCTAACGGTTAACACAAAATTTGAAAAAGAAAACAAAGATTTATCGGATGAAATAGAAAAGCTTATGCAAGAACTCGATTCTATTGTTTTCGATGAAGAAGGAAATAAAAAGAATCTAAACAAATCAGAGAAAAAACTGCTTCAGGAAAAAAGCATCCGGCTGAATAATCTTAAAAAAGAGAAATGCGAGCTTCATTCTGAATATGCCGAGGAAGTACTTGAAATTCTCGACCCTATTCAATTTTATACTTTCGTAACATTTGAAAGTAGATTTCAAAAACAGATGAGACAATTACTAAAAAAATTCTGGCATAATCGCCCTGGCGAGTCAGAAATACCACAAAAAAGATAAAGGAGAAGGATGAAAAAGACAATCTTAATCGCAATTGCAATTATGATGATTGCTGCTAGTTCCATTATGGCTTTTGATGGCAAAGGTTTTGCCAAGATGCTCGAACTCGAGGAAGCACAGACCCAGAAAATCCAGAAAATCGGGAATGAGGCCGAAAAGAAGATGGTCGATCTCGAAGCAAATATGAAAAAAGCCGCTCTTGAATTCAAAGATGTACTGAAGGATAAAAATGCTTCAAATAGCGAAATACTAGATGCTTATCAGGATGTAGCAGAGGCCGAAGCTGCTATTAATCATGCGCGTGTGCAGATGATGCTCGATATTAGAGAAGAGCTAAATGATAATCAGAAAGAGAAATTTGCACCGCATCTTTATAAAGGTATCTCTCATTCTTGCCACGGCGCATTATCAGACAAACACGATTGTGGAATGCATGGTAAAGGCGATGCCAAATCAGCAGGGCATGAATGTGAACATCATAAAGATGGCAAAGGCATGCATTCTGGCGAACACGACTGTAAGCACCATAGATAATACATAGTAACGAAGACAACTTTTTCTAATAACAAAGAGGACATGGTTTATCATGTCCTTTTTTAAATAGCTCATTATTGTGAAATGAAATAATTACCCCAGATCCAGTGTTAAACCTCTTATTATGTGAAGATCCATTACTTCCGCCCTCATTGATAAGCTACGCTTCGCAACGCCAAATTTCCCGGAAGCTCTGCTTCCACAAGCTACCAAACAGAATCGAAGCTTTGTATCAAGGATAATTAAGTTTTTACAGTTTCAATAATACACCATTTTGGTAATTATTCGCCTTTTCCTGATGTGAGCTTGATAAATAGTTCTTCGAGGTCGCCTTTTCCGGTGGCCTCTTTTTCGTCTTTAAACCTTTTACGTATTTCTTCTATTGTCTCGATCATCAGAATTTTGCCATGGGTAATGATTCCGACACGGTCACAGATTTCCTCGGCAATAGAAAGGGTATGCGTTGACATAAAGACGGTTGCGCCTTCCTCGGCCTTTTTGCGAAGCACGTCTTTAACAGTTTTCTGGCTTTGTGGGTCCAAACCGACCATCGGCTCATCTATCACAATAATACTGGGCTCATGCATCAAGGATGCCGAAAGCACGATTTTTTGGCGCATTCCATGAGAATACTCCTCCGCGCGGTCATTTGCCCAGTCGCCTACTCCGAAAAGGTCGAAATAGTATTCAGAACGCTCTATGATATCCTTCTCATCCATTCCGAAAAGGCCGCCAACCAGAGATACGAATTCCCATGCGGTTAATTTGTCATAAATATATGGACTGTCAGGAATATATCCGATTTTTTGCTTGGTTTCTTCCGGCTTTTCCTGCACATCGGTGCCATCTATTAGAATTCTACCTTCGGTAGGTTTCATAAGCCCGACAGTCATTTTGATGCTTGTTGTTTTGCCGGCGCCATTGGGGCCTAGGAAACCAAAAACTGTGCCACTGGGAATTGCTATATCTATGGAATCAACAGCGGTCAAATCGCCAAATTTTTTCGTAAGATTTTGAAACTGGATCATTTATCGGTCCTTTCGATGGCTTCTGAAGAATCTGCATTATTGTAGTTTTCTGCAATCGAGATATTCTCTGTAAAACAAGGATAACTTCTTAGTTCATCGTCTTTGACCTGGATAACTCTGGCAGAATCTAAGGGATATTCGCCATTTGTCTCGAGTATCTCGATATATGGATTTTGTATTCTCATTATTTCGATTTGCTTGTTTATAGAGCCGTGCAAAAGTTTGATATGAGTAGCATCTGCACGCCTTTCGCCATAGGTCGGCTCGAAGGCATGCCATTTACCATCGACATAACATTGCGGCCAGGCATGATAGAAAAAAGCCCCACGAAGATAGACAAGCCCGATATTTATTCTGGTAGGAATACCAAGAGAGCGGGAAAGGGCTGTAAAAAGCGTGGTATGCTCATTGCAATCGCCTACCATCTTTCGCATAATATCGAGCGCTGATGGAATCGATGAGCGATAGTCTTTTTTGATATTATCATAGAGCCATCTATTTATGGCTTCGAGTTTTTCTATTTCAGTATCTTTGCCCTTTGTGATTTTTTGGGCTTGTCGAAGGATTCTAAGGTCATTCTTTTGAACTAATGGTGTTGCCATCGTATCTTCGGGCGAGATAGCAGGAGGCAAGAAGTAGCCATCGATACCCGGCACAGAGACTACATTAGTATAGCCTTTGCTTGAATCTGGTTTAGGCGAAACATCCATTGGAAAGCCATCCTGCACAACAGTAAGAATGCAGCTTTCGCCATCGAAAGCCTGATTGAAATCATTTAGTTCGAAAATCGTGGGGTCGAAGCCCTCTAATCTGGCTTTCATTATCTTCGGGCTTTCAATTTTGCCTCCCGTAGAATTTCGTAATAGGACGCTAAATTCTGTGAGAAGGTCGAATGAGCCACTGCTGCTTAGGTCGAATTCGAGTGCTTTTTCACGAGGCTCTTTGTATGAGATAAATCCACTCGGGCTTTCCTCCATAACCACATTACCGACTGAATCGACCCACATCTTTGTGTTGTATTCATTATAGCGGGCATAAAGTAGCCAGACATTTTCATCGCCTTTGGGCGAGGTTGTTTTTCGGGCAACTTTTGCTTTATAATCTCTCATTGTCATAGTCATTGGGTCGAAGACTGGCAGGCGGTACAATTCCTTTTGGAAACTGTCATTCGCAGCGATATGTGTAATTGCCGATGGCATATAAAGCGGCCCCTGAATAGCAATGGTTCTCTCTGTGCTGGATTCCGGTGTACTGATCTTTATCTCGAGATTGCCTTTTTTATTTACCTTGCCATTAACCAGAGATTCGTATTCATCGGAAGAAAAGCTGAATGTGAAATTATCGACTGCCATGTTGTTATTTGTGATTACTATGAGTTCGGCGAGAACTTCCTGGAGAACACCACCAACAGGAAGCCGAAGGTAGCTTGTCTCATGCCACATCAATCCATCTGCCGCCTTTTGCTTTATCGTTGCTGAATAGCCGATCTTTTCGCCTTTGAAGTAGATCGAACTATAGCTCTCACCTTCGATATCTCCAATTGCTACTACTGGAATATCATCGGCTGAAAATTTCTTCTGGGATTGTTCCTGGGAAATAAAATAAAGGGTGCCAGACCACCATGCTAGGATCAATATAGTAATTATTATTCTTCTCATCTGCTCTTTCATCTTTGTTGCTAACTTTGCGCTCTGCTTTCAATATATCTTATATAAAATCGAAATGCAAGTATTTTGAAAGTTTTGCTTAATATTTTTTACATCATATTCTGCTACTTTGATTGACCTGATGTAGAAAATTGGGTATATTAATTAAAAATATGAAATGAGTAATATATGGAAAACGAAAAGAAGATATCAAATATTGTAAAAAGTTTTATCCCTCCCGCGATCTATGACAGAATCCAGATTGCCGGAAGTGGCATCGAAAGTTTCGGCGAAAGGCGCAAGGTTACAATTATTTTCGCGGATATAAATGGCTTTACGCCGCTTGTCGAAAAGCTCGATGCAGAGAAGGTGCTTTCGATAATAAATAGCCTATTCGATAGGCTTATATCGATTATCGAAAAGCATGGTGGCACAGTCGATAAATATCTTGGCGATGCTATCATGGTGCTTTTTGGCGCTCCCACAGCTCGCGAAGATGATAGATATCGTGCGATTTTATGCGCTATAGATTTGAAAAAAGAAATAGAAAGAATCCGCGAGACCGAAGAGTTTGATTTCACAGAGAATCTATCGATCTCTATTGGAATCAATACCGGCGATGTTGTTACAGGCCTTATTGGCAATGATATTTATCGAGAATATACTGTTCTGGGAAGGGCGGTTAATATCGCATCCCGTCTGCAGGATTTTGCAGAAGATGGCGAAATAATAGCCGGAAGCGAAACAGCAGGCGATTTGCATTCGGATTTCGCTATGCTCGAGAAGAAAAATATCGAATTAAAAGGCATCGAATTGCCATTAAATGTATTTTCCATTATTTCCAGAAAAACCGAATTCGAATTAATCGCTCCCAGCGGTTGTATTACCGGCGATACTTTCATTGGTAACCAGCAGAAACTCGACAATATCGAGAAAAGCCTGTTTGGGAAATTCTACAATTCATTGATTGTTCTGGGAGATGCTGGTGCAGGAAAAAGCTTTATCGCAAATCGTGTCGCGCGGATGGCTCATGAAAAGAATTATGGAATTTTCAATATCAAAGGGCAATATTGGAAACGAAATTCCTTCCTTGGCGCACTTGTTCCAATAGTGAAGAAAATTATTCAAAAACAGGATAATATCGATGATTTTATTCGAGATATTGTCTCTTATTCAAGAACTTTAAAAAAAGAGAATATAAAAGGCATTATTCCAAGGATATCAGGGAATTCGGCCGATAGTATCGAAATAGCCGATACGCGGCGAGAGGAGATGCTGGAACTTTTCTCATCTGTATTGACTTATGAAACAGGAAGTATCATTATCGTCGATGATTTGCATTATATGGATTCTGCATCCATCGAAGTCCTGACCGATATTGCGGATAGACTGAGAGTCATAATATTTTCCCGTGAGAGCTTTGAGAAAGTCTGCGACTCGACCTGTTTCGATGTCATAACACTAAAACCACTGAGCCGCAGGCAGGTTCGAGATTCTATTGCAAGAGTGATGAATAATCAGCAGATTCCTGGCAAACTTGTCGATTATATATATAGTATTAGCCAGGGAATGCCCGGACATATTATCGAGATGATAAACTATCTGTATGAAAATAAACTCATATTAAATAGAAAAGATGCGATTATATTTGAAAGCGAAAGCGATTTACCCGATGCCATAGATAATATAATCTCGGCTCGTATCGATTCACTGCCCGAAAAGCTCAGGCAGATTGTCCTTTCTGCGTCTGTGTTAGGACATAATTTTACGCCGGAAATTCTTGATGCACTACATGTTGGAGCATCCGAATATATCGACAAATTAGTTTCTCTTGGGATTTTTACCTGTTCGGGCGATAGCTATAGTTTCCGATGGAATGCCGGCGAGGTTGCAGCATATTCTCGGCTTTTGGATGTCAATAAGAAAGCGCTCCATCAGAAAGCCGCGAAGGCTCTCGAAGAAAAGCTGGATAATTCGGCCGATGTGCTTCATGAGATAGCTCATCACTATTCAAAAGCCGGAATCGATAAGAAAAATTTCGAATATCAATATAAAGCTGCTATGCGAGAGCTGCGTTTTTCGCCGACATCTGCGAAGAAGCATCTCGAGGAACTTGTGAAATTCACTGATGAGCAGGCACAAAACTGGAATTGGCTGAATAAGCTATACGATGCACTTACCCGCCTTAGCAAAATCTACTGGTACTCGGGCGACTTGGAAAGATTTGGCGCAATAAACCTTCGCGCATCGAAAATCGCTCTCGAATTAGAAGATCCCATCGCATTTGCACGCGCAATAAATGGCGTAGCGATTGCTAATGATGAACAGGGTAATCTCGGAGCGGCATATTTTGCATATCAACTCGCATTGGACAGCCTTGAGAATTTGCCGGATCAAAAGGCATTGGTAGTTCAGATAAAGACTAATCTTGGTGTGATGCTGTCTTCCAATGGTGATCTCGATGGTGCTCTTTCGGTCTATAATTCTGTTCGAGATGATGCGGCCAAGCATCCCGAATGGCCCGCAAGCCCGCAGCTTTTTTCCAGTATCGCATGGGTATATCGCCAGATGGATAAACTTAGCGATGCAGAATTGAATTTCAAAAATGCACTCGAGATGGATATTTCGCAGAATAATTTACATGGGCAGGCAATGGATCATCTCAATATTGCTGCCGTTCAAATAGATAGAGAAAGCCTTCAGTATGCGAAGGCCAACCTTTTGAAAGCCCTGACCCTTTTCTATCGAATAGGTGAATTGCGCGGAAGGATATCTACATTGAATGCTCTGGGCGAGGTTATGCGTAAAACGGGTGATGCCAAAAGAGCGATACATAATCATAAACTGGCGCTTAAGCTAAATGAAAAGACTGATGATATATATCTCGAATTCGATGCCTGTATCGAGCTATACCGAGACTTCAGCAACTTAGGAGATTTAAAAAATAGCCAGAACTATCTCGATAAGGCCAAAAAGATAGCCAAAGAAAGCAAAGATTCTGAGCTTCTCGAAGAAATCAAAACACTGAATCGCATTTAATACTCAGATTCAGTGTTAAAATTTATGGTGCAAATATGACTTATAACCCTGAAAAACATAATCGAAGGTCAATCCGTTTGAATAATTATGATTATTCTTCTGTAGGTTTTTATTATATAACGATTTGTACTAATAACAGATTGAAAATTTTGGCAAATATCGATTCTAATAGATCTATTTTAAACGGTTATGGAGAGATTGTAGATTTTACATGGTATGATCTACCACATCACAATGAAAACATTGAATTAGATGAGTTTATTATTATGCCAAATCATATCCACGGAATTATTAGGATAAAGAAAAACTGCCCAAAACCTTTATCTGAAATTGTCAGGCAATTTAAAACATTTTCAGCAAAACGAATCAATAAAAAAAGGAAAATGATAGGTGTTTCTGTTTGGCAAAGAAATTATTATGAACGAATAATCCGCAATCAAAAAGAATTGGATAAATTCAGGAAATATATCAAAAACAATCCTATCAATTGGACCGAAGATGAATATTTCGGTTCAGACATTGATTGAATTTATAAGAATATATCATCGCCCGCCAAATCCTCCGACCCAGAAGCCGACACGAGCGCATTGGAGCATGAAATCGACCAATTGGTGTATGATCTCTATGGTTTGACAGATGATGAGATTGGTGTTATTGAGGGGGATGGTTGATGCGAAAAGAGGCGGGTCATGGACCCGCG
>JBKHBT010000169.1:0-2655 GCA_046542255.1 Candidatus Zixiibacteriota bacterium
TGAATTACCATATCTCCATTGGACGCATTAAAGGCCGTTGTTAGCATTTGAAATAGTCACAGAATTTATGTATATTAATGTAAATGTTCATCAGGTCTTAGAAGAGACCCTTAACAAAAATTTAAAAATCAATAGAAAAATCGGAATAAATTTTGTATATTCAGAAAGAACGGATAAAGGAAAACCAAATTTTGCGGAAGGACTATAATGAAAAAGCGTATTTTATTAGTTTCGATTTTGACAATCATTTTGATTACAGCAGGCAATTTAAATGCTCGAGAACATTCTTTCAATGTCGATAATGAGTCCGAACTTCGACCGAGCTATATTTCTCACGAAGGAATAAACCTTATCGAAAAACCCGGCGAACTATACCGCACTCTGGAGATTCTCGATGAAGAAATCCTGGCGGAATCGGAATACGAAGAAGAGATACTGCCCAGAGAATATTTTGCATTTAAGATGGATCCTTCAGATAGCAGTATCGAGATTATTACTCCTGAATATGCGCTTTCCGATACCGCGCTTCTTGCAATTGAGCAGGCTCCCAAATGGCTTCGTGCGAGCCTTCGAGCCAATATGCGCGAGCTTACGGTATCATCTCTGGATGGCCCCTATGCAAAAGTCATCGTCGAGGCACCGGAACATCTCAAAGACGAAATTGCATTCCAATATGCACATATAGCAAGGCGCGGCCTAACAAATGCCAGATTTATGCGAGACTATCAAATGCCCAGAAGGAATGCCGAACTCATCTATGCGCTCGCAGACTCTCTCGAATATGTCCGGCTGGTAGAACATGAAGGCGATGATTACTATACTACATGCGAATATAAGGTTGTCGATGAAGGCGATACTATATGGGTCGAGATACCCAAAGATATTTACTATTGGTATATCGTCCACCCCAAGCTATCTGACGAGGGCGTTTATTCATCCGATGATGCAGGCAGCAGCCAGCAAAGGACCTATGATTATTTCTGGCGCGAATTTTTATGGTTTAATCCGCATCCGGATTTCGATTATACCGATGGTGGCGAGTATCGCATGTTCAATGAACATCTCAAGCAATGTAAGGTGCTTTGGGGACGAGAGCCAATTGACCGGGCTAATACAGATACTACTCTTTGGGCGGCAGCGGCAGTCGGAACATGGGTTTCAAGCATGATGCCGGGAGAACCCAGCGGCCCAAGGCCGATTCAACCGAATCAGCTCGCTATCTGGCATCGCGGAAATTGCGGTGAAGGACAGGATATATCCGGTGCCGCGCTCAGAACCGCTCTTATACCAAATCTCAATATAAGCAATATCGCAGAAGACCATGTATGGAATGAATTCTATGACGAAGACTGGATATTCTATCAGGTCGATAATCATGGCGGGACTACTCATCTCGCATCCGGATGGGCAGGGTACGATTCCGACCATGGCGGTTCAAAAGATATATCGACTGTCTGGGCATATCGCGGTGATGGCTATCTTATGCAGGTATCCGAAAGATACACTGCCGTTTGCACATTAATTGTCAATGTTCAGGATATAGATGGCAATCCAGTCGATGGCGCCTATATCCTGATCGCTAATGAGAGCTATTATGATGAAACTTCACTTACTTACTCAACGCTTTGCTGGACAGACTGCAATGGCCAGGTAGTATTGCCTATCGGGCAGAATCAGAATTATTATATCCGTGTCGAGTCGCCATATGGCAATTTCCCACCGGGAGAAGATATGACGGTAAATCTCGAGGTAGAAGATTCTGAACTTGGCGAAGTCTATGAAACGACAGTTTCGCTCACTGGTAGTATCTTCTCCGTATTCGAACCGAATGAGATGGAGGAGCCTTCTGATGGCGATTTTGGTATGAGAGTAAATTTCGAAATCGATAATCTGACTGTCGGCGAAAACGAGGTTTTAGATAGCCAGAGAAGCCAGTTTAGGTATAATTCTGGCGCAGGCAAGGCACAGGTTTTTGTATGTGACGATGCAAACCTAAGCAGATATGAAAGAGGCCTATCATTCGATGCATATTATCTTTCCGGGCCGGTTTCTGGCGGAATGCTCGAAGCTTTCTTCCCCGATGATGGCATCTGGTATGTCGTCTTTGCAAATTCTGAATGCACCACCAATCGCCAGAAAGTAAATGCAAATATCGATTTCATATCTTCGCCAGTTTTCGAAGATACCAAAGAAGAGATGCCAGAACAATTAGCTATCGGCTCGATTTATCCGAATCCTTTCAATTCTGCCGTATCGATAGATATCGAAAATGCGGATTTGATCGAGATATATGATATAGATGGGCATCTGGTTTATCGAACCAGTGAATCAAAGTTCACATGGCAGCCAGGCAATGACTTGCCATCGGGAATTTACAAAGTTATTGCAAAGTCAGATGGCGAGGAAAGAGCTAAAAATATCGTATTTATAAAATAAAAGAGATATTTTGAGCCGATAATTAAAAATGCTTAACTCGATTCTGCTGCTTGGCAGCTTTTGGAAGCGGAGCTTCTCAATGAGGTTATGAAAGAACCGGGTTAAAAGTGCCGGATGTTAACATAACAAGAAGTTCGACACAGAATCTCTTTTAAAGCCATATATAACATATGTAATACTTAATATATATACCCAAAAGGCTTTACTGATGTTTTAGCC
>JBKHBT010000086.1:0-14567 GCA_046542255.1 Candidatus Zixiibacteriota bacterium
TTACTAGCGATTCCACCTTCATGTAGTCGGGTTTCAGACTACAATCCGAACTGGGACCGGTTTTTTGAGATTAGCTCACTCTCACGAGGTCGCTGCCCTTTGTACCGGCCATTGTAGCACGTTTGTCGCCCTGAACGTAAGGGACATGCTGACTTGACGTCATCCCCACCTTCCTCCAGGTTATCCCTGGCAGTCTTGTTTGAGTTCCCACCATTATGTGCTGGCAACAAACAATAGGGGTTGCGCTCGTTGCGGGACTTAACCCAACACCTCACGGCACGAGCTGACGACAGCCATGCATCACCTGTGTAAATGCCTTTGAGCAAGCTCGCAGGAAGTCCTGCTTTCACAGGACCGTCAAATACATGTCAAGTCCAGGTAAGGTTCTTCGCGTTGCCACGAATTAAACAACATGCTCCACCGCTTGTGCGGGGACCCGTCAATTCCTTTGAGTTTCAGCCTTGCGACCGTAATCCCCAGGTGAGGTGCTTAACGTCTTCACTGCGGCACCGAGATTTATATATCCCAACACCTAGCACCCATCGTTTAGGGCGTGGACTACCAGGGTATCTAATCCTGTTTGCTTCCCACGCTTTCGCTCCTGAGCGTCAGGTAAGAGCCAGAAACTTGCCTACGCCGTTGGTGTTCCTCCCGATATCTACACATTCCACCGTTACACCGGGAATTCCTGTTTCCTCTCTCTTCCTCAAGACATCCAGTTTCCCAGGCAACTACAAGTTGAGCCTGTAGGTTTAACCCAGGACTTAAATGTCCGCATGCGAGCCCTTTAGACCCAGTGAATCCGAGCAACGCTTGCCCCCTACGTGTTACCGCGGCTGCTGGCACGTAGTTAGCCGGGGCTTATTCAAGTGGTACCGTCAAAGCGGAAAGGTATTAGCCATCCACTGTTTCTTCCCACATAAAAGGAGTTTACGTCTCGAAAGACTTCATCCCCCACGCGGCGTCGCTGCATCAGGGTTTCCCCCATTGTGCAATATTCCTCACTGCTGCCTCCCGTAGGAGTCAGGGCCGTATCTCAGTCCCCATGTGGCCGTACACCCTCTCAGGCCGGCTACCCGTCTTAGCCTTGGTAAGCCATTACCTTACCAACAAGCTGATAGGACGCGGACTCATCAAGAAGCGAGAGCATTAAAAAGAGGCCCCCTTTAGAATTGCTTCCACATTTGGTATTAGCAACGGTTTCCCGATGTTATCCCAAACTTCAAGGTAGATGTCCACGCGTTACTCACCCGTTCGCCGCTTTACTCGTTCAGTAAACTAAACTTTCTCGCTCGACTTGCATGTGTTAGGCACGCCGCCAGCGTTCGCTCTGAGCCAGGATCAAACTCTCCGTTGGATAATATAAAAATTAACGAAGTATCCTCGCATATTGTTCATCCGTAACGCTATTCACTTGTCAAAGAACTTTTCATCCGGCTCAATTATCTTTCATTTCAATTGAACCGGACTCAATATAATCATTCTCAAGAATCAGTCAAGGGAAAAGTCAAACTTTTTCAAAAAAACTTCATCTTTTTCCGAAAGCCAATAAAATCAAGCCTTCCAGAGTGTCTATTATCGGATTTTCTTGACTTTACTTTAGAAATTTTCTACTTTTATAAGTAGAATGTTATTGAAAGGTTCAATATGAAAACGAAAATCGCTCTAATATGTCTTGCTGCTCTAATTATAGCTGCCGGATTGTACTTTGATTCCTGTAATGCAAGGGCGACTTTGACCCGGATTCATCCAGCAAATAAATTGATGCCGAAGCATATTAAAATCGCTGATAATATCCAGCCAGCTCTTTTTATCATTTCGGCGCTGCTATTTTTGATGGCTTTTATATGGAAAAAGGTTATTTGGTTTTTAGTTAAAATCAAGAATATATTAGATAAGATGGAAAAGAGAAGGTTCATTATATATAGTATAGCAATTTCCTTCATTTCCAGGTTTATTTGGATGATGAGTTTTGATTTTGTCAGATTCCGGTCGGACAGCTTATGGTATATCAGAGCTGCAAGGTCTATACTTCATAATGGAACACTCGAAATGTTCGGCGAAAAGACGGCATTCATGCCGGTTGGATACCCGGCATTCATGGCACTGGTGCTCAGGCTTTTCAATGAGAGCATCATAGCGCTGCATTTCTCGAACATTTTGCTTTCAGTCGGGACGGTTGTTTGTGTTTATTATATCGGCCGATATATACATAGCGAAATAGTTGGAAGAATTTCTGCGATTTTCTTTATTTTTCTTCCGAGTAGTATCATGTTTTCGACACTTTTCTATTCCGAGACCGGTTTTACTTTCTTTTTGATCTTATCGTTGGCGCTCATTATTCTCAAAAGCAATCAAATTCCCTATCTAATTTTTTCTGGACTATCGCTTTGTATTGCTATTTATTTTCGTCCGGTGGTGATATTATTACCATTTTTATTAATTATCTACATTTACCTGAAAAGTAAAAAGCGATTTCTAATAAGATCGACTGTTTTTTTATTGGCAGTTTTTATTCCGCTTTTGCCATGGACGATACGAAATTATAAAGTCTTTGGCGATTTTGTGCCGGTATCTACAAATGGTGGATATAATCTATTTGTCGGTAACCACAAAGGCGCAACCGGGGTATGGTCTATGGATGTCGAGATACCAGATGTCGAAGGGCTGGATGAAGTCGAGCAATCGGAAGTTTTCAAAGAGGCTGCAATCGATTTTATTAAGAATAATCCCGCCGAGTTTGTTAAATTATCTGTCAGGAAATTTTTCTATCTGATAATAAGAGACACCTCCACAATAGCTGCCGCAAATGGGACATCATACAAAGGCATGACAAATACTCAACTACTTTTTCTCTATTTCTGGGCAGAATTTTATTATCTGATGATTCTGGGACTTTTTATACTCGGATTGTCCTACAAGGAGCTATATCGGAACTATGACATGGGCCTTTGCCTTTTGATTATCGTATATTTCATCGGGATTTATACTGTCTTTTTCGGAGATTCGAGGTTTCACTTCCCGATTTTGCCACTGGCATCGATTATTGCGGCATTCGGTTTCACAAAGATCTTAGCAACACTTAAAAAATCAATCGATGAAAACTAAGAACGCATTATTTGCGCTGGCTTTATTATTCATAATCCTGGGGATTTTTCTAGGGCCTGATAGTGCTTTTGAAATAGCGAAAAAAATTCACCCCAGGCATATTCTAAAACCCAAGCATATAGCAATAACGGATAATTTGCGCTATATGCTATTTGCTTTTTCGGCTATTATTCTATTAGCAGGGCTTTTCTTTCGGCAAATTGTGAATTTTTTGAAAAAGGCAATTTCTTTCATGGTTGAATTATCGCCGATACGATTTTGGGTATATTTTATATTGCTTTTTTTAATATCGCGAATAGCCTGGCAGCTTAGTTTTGATTTTGTAGTATTCTTGAGGGATTCACTTTGGTATAAGAATGCTGCTGACTCTTTATATTTTTCTGGCATTTTATCTGTAGATGGCCACTTGACGGCATTTATGCCCGTTGGTTATCCTGCCAGTATGACAGTCTTCTATTGGATTTTTGGATACAGTATTATTTCCTTATATATAATGAATGTATTGGCCCAATTTGCACTAATAACTGCGACATTTCTCATTGCAAGGGAGATTTTTAATAGAGATATTGCCCGGCTTTCATCGATTGTGCTATTGTTTCTGCCAAGTTTATTGATGTTTTCTTCTCTTTTTCTTACCGAAAATGGATTTACTGCTTTTCTAATCCTGTCGGTATTTTTGTTAATGAAGAGTGATAGATCATTAGTCTATATCATTTTCTCGGCTGTGTGTCTGGCTTTTGCTATTTATTATAGAGCAGTAGCAATTCCACTAATTGCAATTTTTGCAATATATCTTTTTAGAAAATTCCATAAAAAAGGCATTTTGAGAGTTCTGCTGTTTATCGCGATTATTGTTTTGATCCATTTACCATGGTCTATGAGAAATTATAAAATATTTGATAAATTTGTACCGGTCTCGACAAATGGCGGACTCAATCTATATATTGGGAATAATCCGCAGGCTAATGGTTCATACTGGTGGCCTGAAGGTGTTTATGATGAGAAGCATCTTAATGAAGCCGAAAAATCGAGCAAATACCGTAAACTTGCAATAAACTACATGATTTCACATCCAATAAGAACGATTAAATTATCTGCGAAAAAATTGTTTCTGATGTTCATAACCGACTCTGCTGGAATCCATTGGGCGCAGAAAACAACTTATGAAAATCTATCGCCAAAAACTATGCTAATTTTATTTCTATGGACTCAAATTAACTATATCATTTTCATGGTATTGTCGATATTTGGAATCATTAAGGTTTTTCGTATGAAAAAGGCCAATTTGAATTTATATTTTGTTTTATCGATAATTATTTATTTGATTTTAATATATTCGCTGTTTTTCGGATATCCAAGGTTCCGTTTTCCGATTATGCCATTATTGAGCATATTCAGCGCAATTGGCCTTTACAAATCAATCCCGCTCTTGAAAATAAAAAGTTGTTAGATTCCGATACATTGATGTTAAGTATTTGACTTTCATTAAGGAAATGCTTAAATTCTTAAATATTGTGTTAAAGAATTCAAGGAGGAATGCTTATGAGAAGCGTGAAAGTATTTAGGATTTTCTTAATGTCATTTGCTATTTTGGCACCTTTTGCCATTATGGCACAGGTGCCATATGAGTTGAATTTCCAGGGACGGATGACCGATGATCTCGGTGCACCTATCGAGGGGATGATGTCTGTAACTTTCAGGATATATGATTCTGAAACTGATGGAACTGAACTTTGGTCAGAGACCCAGGCGGTTGAATTCACTCAGGGGCTTTTCAATGTAATACTTGGTGAGGAATCTCCTCTCGAAACCGGAGTATTCAATGGCGAAAAGCGATGGCTCCAAATTGAGATGGGCACGGAGATAATCGGCCCTCGAAAACCGCTTATAACTGTACCGTATTCATATAAATCAAATTATACCGATTCTGCTGATTGGGCAGCGCATGTAGAATGGGACTCGATTTCCGGAGTGCCATCTGATATTGGAGGCGGTGTTTCAAGCCTAAATTCTGAAACTGGCGATTTAATTATAGAAGGCGGCACAGATATCGATGTATCGACTGCATCGGAAACGATAACTATTAGTTTCTCAGGCACATTAGGCGATGAAGACTGGCAGATCGATGGCGATGATATGTATGCCATGAATGAAGGCAATGTTGGTATCGGGATAATTACGCCGGATGCTTCAAGCCGTTTACATATTGTCTCTGATGAAGGCGCAGGCTCGCGAGCAGTCCTTGGCGAATATACAGAGACTGGCCCACAGGGCTGGCTTGGTTCTGAACTTTATGGCGCATATGGCCAATTCGATGGTGACAATTACGGAGCACTTGGCTCATCTGGAATCGGAATCTATGCCTGCGGAGAAACTCATGCTGCATATCTCGAAGGCGAAGCCGAAGTAACCGGCGGGATTACTGTTGGCACAGACATCTCAGTTAGTGCCACATCTTCATTGATAATAGATGGAGATGCCGGCTCTGATGATGTGCTTCTATCCGATGCCTCTGGCAATCTTTACTGGGGAACAGCCAGCTTAGACGGCGATGATTGGGGAAGCCAGGTGGCCGCTACAGATCTCACATTAGCTGGCGATGGATCATCAGCAAGCCCATTATCGATTGCCCAACAAGGCGCAACAAGCGGGCAGGTACTAAAATGGAATGGCTCCACCTGGACACCTGACGATGACGAGACCGGCTCTGCAACCACCGATGCCGACTGGACAATAGACGGCACTGATATGTATAGCATACCATCTGGAAATGTCGGTATTGGAACTACTACTCCTACTGCAAAACTTGATATTGCTGATAATCTTCGGCTTTTTAATGATTCTAGAGCACCATATATCGAGTTTGCCTATTCTGGAAGGCCAACTTTTTATCTTTTATCTCAAGCAGGCCCAAATGGTTTCCAAATTTGGCGTGACTGGTCGAGTTGTGACTTTGCTATCGATGATGACGGCGAAATCGGTATTGGAACAACCGATCCTACTAATGATTTGGATATCGATGGCACAATAAGAATCCGCGGCGGTGCGCCAGACGATGGCAAAGTCCTTACATCAGACATAGATGGTAATGCTACATGGCAGACACCAACAGGCGGTGGCGCAGATGAAGATTGGAATTTCATCACCGGCTCGACTATTTCAGACCCGATATATCGAACAGGCGATCTGGCAATAGGTGTCGATGATACTCGTGGGCATCTTGTAAATGCCGAAATTCCCGTGATGAGCAGCCCATATCTCGACCATGCCGCAATTCACGGCGCAATGACGACATCTGCCGATGGAACTGTTTATGCCGAAGGCGCACTCGCACAGAAAAATACGCTTACGACAGATGGCTATCCTATAACTGCCGACTATATCGGTGTGATGGGCGTGATTCCAGCTAGCGGCGGTGCTGGCGCTACAAATATGGCCGTCTATGCATGGAATGAAAACGATAATTCACTTGGCGAGAACTATGGAGTTTATTCAGTCGCCAATGGGACAGAGGGAGAATACAATTACGGGCTTTATGCCAATGCTTCTGGCGCAGCATTTAATTATGGCATTTATGCTGTCGCACCTGATGGTACAATGGACAGGGCTGGCTATTTCGATGGCGATGTCGAGATCACTGGTGCATTATTCGACAATACTGGCACATCAGGCACAAGCGGAAATGTCCTAACCAGTACTGGCGATGGATTTATATGGTCAAGCCCTTCCGGCGGAAGCGCCGATGAAGACTGGACTATAGATGAGGCAGACGGCGAGATTTATAATCTCAATGACGATGTCGGAATCGGTACAATGTCCGGTGATATCGATCCTTCTGCAATTTTCGAAGTGGAAAGCGATGAAAAGGGCGTTCTTTTCCCAAGAATGAATACCGAAGACAGAAATGCAATAACTTCGCCAGCCGATGGCCTTCTTATTTTCAATACCGATACAAAATGTTTCAATTACTATATCGATTCGGAATGGCTTGCGATTTGCGGCAAAGTTGCTTCGGATAATAAATATGTCTATCGCTGGAATGGTGGGTCGGCGCATCGTTTCGAAAACACGACCGGCTCTTATATGACAGTAATTGTCAAAGCCTGGGGCGGCGGCGGTGGCGGCAATGGCAATGATGAGCGCGAACAGGGTTTTGGCGGTGGCAGTGGCTTTGTCCAGGCCAGTGTTAGCCTTGCAGCCGGCGAATATCTGGATATCGAACCAGCAGAAGGCGGAAGCCCCGGCGCAGGTGCAGGCGCATCGATTATTACGCATAGTACAGATGGTATTATCATGGTAGCAGCTGGCGGTGGTGGTGCTGGCGCATGTGGCGGCTCACCCGGCCCAGACCCATCACACGGTGGCGCTGGCGGAGGATTCTTTGGCGAAGATGGTGATGATCAGCACACAACCGGAACATATGATTTTGAAGTCTATGGTGGAAAGGGCGGTACAGATGTATCTGGTGGACTTGGTGGAACTGCCTGGACTGACCGGACTGGCGTTTCTATGTGCGATGGGGATGATGGCGCGTACCTCGCCGGCGGTAATACATATAGCAGATCCGGATGCGGCACCACATATTATGGCGGAAACCGCGATGAAGCCGGAACCGGTTGCTCAAATGGATGCGGCGGAACAGGTGGCGCAGGATATTATGGCGGCGGTGGCGCAGGTGCTGTTTACACTTACCGCGGTGGAGGCGGTGGCGGCGGTTCCAGTTATTTCGCCGGTTGGCCAGACACGAGAGAGCCGCACTTCACTGTCGGTGGCGAAGGCCAAATCGCTGGCAATATGCACGATCCCGACTATCAATTCAGCGCAGGGCTGGGCGGATATCCAGGTACAAGAGGAAAAGATGGATTGGTAGTTATTATCATAGATTAATAGCCTCTACAAATTGCTCTCCAAAGTTGAAAAACCCCTTCAAGAGAAGGGGTTTACTATAATTACAGATGTAAGCATTAATGCATAATATGTAATAATAATTAACATGGTAATTCATAGTGATTATTGTCATTATTGCATAAATTTTGCCAATATTGCACGAAAACAGTTAATTTTCTTAACAAAATTATTTCTTAAGAATCAATTATACCGCTCGATAAGCCTTTATAATTGGCTTCCAGGTGTGTTTCTGTAAAAGCTATCGATTTTGGCATAGTAGTTGCAATATTATAAGCGAAGTACGATAAGCCAATTGGAAACTTAGGAGAGACCAGATGTCTGTTGAGAAACAAAAAAATCGAACCTATTTACATAGATTATTCCCAGAGATGCTTTCTTTGGCTCTTTTCAGGCAATGCGCTGTTCCGTATTATCATAATTGTCGGCAAAACATAAGTAAAGCTGTTAGATTAAATGTATTAAATATTACATATTTTATTTATATGTGGCTTTACAAGAGTAAATTATCTTCACTGAGTTTTATGTTTGACGATAGAGCCAAAGGAAGTGTTTGTTTTCCGAATCAAGAAACTCAAAGCTTTTTCAATATAATAGTTCCTTTGGATGCAAAGCTAATCATAATTGGGAAGGGGTAAAATTATGAAAAGCGAACTAAAAAATATCTTACTAATCATCCTGCTACTGATAGCGACTATTTGGCTGAAAAGCACAAAAGAAGCTAAATCAAAAAAAAATGCAGCAGTGATAGAAAATGGCGTTAAAGAGTATTCCAGTAATTACTATAATTTTACTGTCCCAAATCAGACAATGTGCTGTTCAGTATTGTCAGTCTTCTCGGCTGAAACATAAGTTAAGTATTCATACCCAGATTCAGTGTTAAATTTATGTAAAGTAAACAATCTTCTGCTATTATCCTCGTTGCGAAGCTCGGCTTCTTAAAGGCATTAGATAAAATCGAAGCGGAGCTTCGGAGAATATTGCGATAAAAGCAAGGCTATGTATCGAAAGTATTAAGATTGGATATTTTTATCGAGGCTAGTAGCTTTGTTTTTTTGTTACTGAATGTAAACATTTAGTTTAGAAGTTCCAAAGCTATATATTGCTAAATATTATAAAATTAGAAGTGTTTACATTCCGATAAAACAGAATCGAGGTGAACAAGGGAGCTATGTTCTTGTAATATTCTCAAATTTTTATCTCCCCCTGAATACAGAGGAGATGTCGCGAAGCGACAGAAGGTTTCTTTCACCTTTGGCATCCTGTATTAAAAGAAATTACTTCAATTATCAAAAAAATGAGTGATAAGATTTTGGCGAGTCTTTGGTTTTGATGGTAAAATATTAAGCCTAATTCGCAAGATTAAGCACTCAGTGCTGGAAAGAGTCGAAATAGCAAAGATGCTAATTGCGATAAAAAACATGCATTTATGAAGATAAAAAGGGGGGGTTTGTTTTGATTCTTCGGGACAGTAGTGATCTAAATCAAGATTATAGCGTTTTCCTGATTACCAAGAAAATATAAAATTACATATAAAAAATTTCATAGCTTTGTCCGATGGTTTTTATAGCACAAAATTTTGATTGGTAATTTAAACCAGACAATGCGCTGTTCCGCATTGTCATACTTTTCAGGCTAAAACATCAGTAAAGCCTTTTGGGTATATATATTAAGTATTATTATATGTAATATATATGGCTTTAAAAGAGATAGCTAAAAATACAACCCATAGCACAGCTTACCTTTAATGCCAATGTATTACAATATCTTTTGAATTATTTTAGCTAAATCTCTTTAATTTCTAAACTATCGCAAATATCTACCGAAAATAATTAATAGTAGTATTCTGTGGGATGGATACTATCTTAAAGGGAGTTTAACATGTATTATGAACCGATTAATATTTAGAGATGAATAGAAAAAATAATATAGAATCGAATTTGCATTCTTATTTTCAGGGGATCGATAGACTCGAAAATTGTTTAGGAAATTGCCCCGACTCAGAAATTGTCGAAAAAATTCATAATAATTTGGTTTTTGCTGAATTTATGCAGGCTTCCGCGATCGCTTTTATCAAAGATGAGAAACTAAATTATAGCTTCATTAGTGACTATTTCTGTGAATTTTTCCAAATTGAAAAATGCGATTTGATTGGTCGGGATGATAGAGCCTTATTCCCGAAGAAAATCGCTGAGAAGAATCTTAAATTTGAAAGACGAATACTCGATGGCCAGACTTATTGTATAGAAAAAATAGTCCGATTTAAACAAAATGGCGAAAACAAATGGCTCAGCATAAAACGAAGAATCCTTAGAAAACCGAATGGTGAATTTTCCGGAATCTATGGCCTGATAACAGATATTTCGAGATTCATAAAAAACAAAAAGGCTCTGAAACAATCGAAAAGACGGCTGGAAATTGCTGTCAAGGCTGCACAACTGGGACTCTGGGACTGGAATATAGAAACCGGCAAGGTGCATTTTAGCAAAGAATATCTCGATATGCTGGAATATGAAGAAGGTGATATCAGGCCTTCCATAGAAATTTTTAGTGAGCTTATGTATCCCGAAGACCGGGAAAAAATCCTTCCGCAAATTATCGAACATATTCAAACTCAAAAAACACCATTCAAACATGAATTCAGAATGTGCACAAAAAGCGGGAGATACAAATGGATAATCGGCGCGGGCCAGTCTGTCGCATGGAATGAAGAAGGCAAGCCGATAAGAGCGACTGGAATGCATATCGATATAGATAAAAGAAAACGCGATGAAATAAAACTCGAAAAATACGCTCTCGCCATCAAACAATCGATGGATGGCATTGGCATCGCTTCTGTCGATGGGACAATCGAATTCGTGAATGAAGCCTTTGCAAAGATGCATGGCTATAAACCCGAAGAGGTAATCGGCAAGAACTTCAGTATATTCCACAATGAAAAACAGTTTAAGGAAGACGTTGAATCTTTCAATAAAGAGACAATGGAAAAAGGCTCTGCCAAAGGCGAAGTTGGCCATGTAAAAAAAGATGGCACGCCATTTCCTACTTTCATGACTTCGACGAGGCTGACAAATAAAAATGGCGAACAGGTTGGTATTTTTGCACTTGCAAGAGATATTACCGAAAAGAAAATGATGGAAAAGAAAATTCTCGAGAGAGAAAGTTTCCAGAATGTGCTCATGAATATCGCTAAGGATTTTATCAATCTGCCTTCTGAAGAAATCGATGATGGTATAAATTTTGTTTTAAGTGAAGTAGCTCAGTTTGCAGGAGTCGATAGAGGATACGTCTTTTTGCTCGATGATAATGAAGAAAACTTCAAGCTAAGCCATGTTTGGTCGAGTCCAGAGATCAATATGCCTATCCTGCCAGAGCATAAGATAATTCCAGCCGACAAATTTAAATTTATCCTGAAAAGTATTCGAGAAGGCAGTTTGATGCATTTCCCGGATATTAAATCTATACCCAAAGAAGCTGCTTTTGAAAAGAAAGTTCTAAAGAAATCTAATGTTAAATCAGTTCTTGTTGTGCCGGTTGCAAATTCTGAAAAAGCATTCGGATTCTGTGGTTTTAGCACCATTAGAAAAAAGAAAATTTGGGACCAGAATATAATAGATATCGTCAGTATAATTGGTGAACTGCTTGCTAATTCACTTCAGAAAAAGGAAAATGAAGTGCAAATCCGGCGAGCGAAAGAATCAGCAGAATCTTTGAACAAGCAATTGGAAAGCTCGATAGAATCTGCCAATAAATTAGCAGTCGAGGCCACTCTGGCAAATCAATCAAAAAGCGAATTTTTGGCCAATATGAGCCATGAGATAAGAACGCCGATGAATGGCATAATAGGTATGACAGCCCTATTACTCGATACCAAGCTGAATGTGCAACAATCCAGATATGCCAGCAATATCAAAAAAAGCGGAGAATCATTATTACTGATAATAAATGACATTCTCGATTTTTCGAAAATCGAATCCGGAAGATTGGAACTTGAAAAAAACAATTTCAACCTTCGGGATATTATCGAAGAAGTCTCGGATATAATCGCTATCAAAACCCAGGAAAAAGGCCTTGAATTCAATATATTGATCCATCCCGAAACTCCTATAATGCTCTTTGCCGATCAAGTTAGGATCAGACAGATTCTGATAAACCTATTAGGCAATGCGGTCAAATTCACCGATGATGGTTTCATTGAGTTAAGAGTCGAGCCTATAAACATAGAAAACAAGAGAGCTATTTTTAAGTTTAGTATAAAAGATACAGGAATAGGCATATCCGAAGACAAAAAGGCTAAGATATTCGAATCCTTCACGCAGGCCGATACATCAACAACAAGAAAATTCGGCGGGACAGGCCTGGGCCTGGCTATTAGCAAAAGTCTTGTCGAGATGATGAATGGCGAATTCAAACTCGAATCTGAAATCGGCAAAGGCTCTGAATTCATATTCACAATAGATATCGATATTCAGCCGGAACAGGAAGATGAAATTGGAGATATTCCTGATGATGTTTTATCAAAAAAAATACTCATCGTAGATGATAATAAGACTAATCGCTTCATGCTTTCGCAGACGCTAATAAAATGGGGCTTTTCTGTCGATGAAGCAGAATCAGGCATCGAAGCATTGCAGATGATGAAAAAACAAAGTAATAATCCCTTCGACCTTGTGATTCTCGATATGATGATGCCGGGCATCGATGGCAAAGAAACAGGACAGCTAATCCTTGGCAATGACAAAATCAAAGACACAAAACTCCTAATGATGACATCCAATGATGAAGCAAATCTAGGAAAGAAATTGATCAAAATGGGATTTTCTGGCTATATGACCAAACCTATAAAACTCGAAGAGCTAAGGAATAATATAATCTATTGTTTCGATAAAAAGCATTTCAAAGAGAAAATCGCCAAAAATAATATCGATTTGAAAAAGTCCAATAGCGAAATTAATATCCTTCTTGCAGAGGATAATGTGATAAACCAGGAACTTGCCGTGTCGCTACTGCACAAAATGGGACATAATATCTCGATTGCAGAAAATGGCCAGCAGGCTATTGAAATGCTCAAAAAGGAAAAATACGATTTGATACTAATGGATGTCCAGATGCCTGTAATGGATGGTATCACTGCAACAAAAATCATACGCCAAACGCCTGATGAAAAAATAGATAGCAAAATACCGATAGTCGCAATGACAGCATATGCACAGAAATCCGATAAAGAGAAACTTATGAAAATCGGCATGGATTCATATATCTCAAAACCGATCGATATTAATCAACTGAGCTGGCTAATGGATGAGTTCTCCAAAAAAATTATCGAGAATAGAGGTTCTTCAGAAAATAAAATAATTCACTTCAATTGTGATAAATTTTTATCGAGAATTGGCGGCGATTTGAACTTATTCTCTGAGCTTATGGAAAAATTCAATATCCATGCTCCACAGATAATTAATCAACTCGATGAAGCAATAGATAAAAAATCGCTCGAAGAAATAAGACAAATTGCACATACGCTTAAAGGCACAGCCGGTAATTTCAGCGCAGATGAAATCTATAATCTGGCTAAACAGATGGAAAAAGCTGCAGAAAATAATAATTACAAAATGATTGTTGAACTTCATAAGAAATTACCCGAATTATTAAACGAATATATAAATGAAGTAGAAAAGATCAAAAAAAACAGCATAAATTATAAAGATACTGGATAAAGTATCTTATAAAGGGAGAAAAGATGAAAGTGCTAATAGTAGAAGATGATTTCGTAAGCCGAAATCTTCTTTTGGAATTATTTTCGCCATTTTCCAAATGCGATCTGGCGGTAAATGGCAAAGAGGCAATGGAAGCCTTTAAGAAATCTATAGAAGAAAAAGACTATTATGATTTAATAACTCTGGATATCATGATGCCGGAAATGGATGGCGAAGAAACACTCGAGCACATCCGAAATTTAGAAGAAGAAGCCGGAATTTATGGCCTTAGCCGTTGTAAGATAATCATGACAACCGCTCTGGATGACCCAAGCACAATTATGAAATCTTTTAGAAATCAAACCGATGCTTATATCGTCAAGCCAATAGATGCCAAAAACCTGATGCATCAGCTTCAATACCTTGGCCTTGTTGCATAGAAAAGAAAAATTATATATATTGTTTGACATTTTCCATAAAGGCTTTTAATTTGATTTTCGCTGTAATTAAAATATCAGTGTGATTGTCAAATTAATAAAGGAGACAAAATGGCTTACAAGATCACAGATGAATGCATCTCATGTGGCTCATGCGCACCAGAGTGCCCGGTAGAGGCAATCTCGGAAGGCGATGAAAAATACATCATCGATGAAGACACCTGCATCGATTGTGGCGCATGTGTCGATTCTTGCCCGGTTGATGCCATCATCGAGGGTTAAGTCCTATATTTTAAAGAAGGGTTCCTAAGGGGCCCTTCTTTTGTTGCCTATCTATTATATTGTAAATTAATTCCAATTAACCAATTTTGGGTAATTTATGTTCAAATTAGATTCCCTTGGATGGTGATTTCATATAGACAGA
>JBKHBT010000087.1:0-14383 GCA_046542255.1 Candidatus Zixiibacteriota bacterium
CCCCCAACCTACGGATTAGAAGTCCGTTGCTCTATCCAATTGAGCTACGGGCGCAATCCGCTTTAAAATATTGGTTTATTTGATTTGGTCAAGAAGATTTTTCAAAAAAGACAAAAACTTTTATTATTAATAGTCTATATCGATGAACAATAGCACTTTATTGGACATAATTAATATTTTAAATTATATATTTTGCTCTATGTCATATATTAATAGTTATTTATAAGGGTAGAACTACCAGAATTCTACATCTTTGCGGTCAAATTTATGAATTTGTGGATTTAATTCACCTTCCGAAATTTCTAATGTCAAATAACTAATGCTTCTTGAATAACGATTACCTGATATACTTCCTGGATTCAGAATCAATAAATCCGCTTTTTTCTTTATCTCTGGATGATGTGTGTGGCCAAATACCAAAACATCGAGATCCTTCTCTGAGAAATACCTGTCGATTATCCTTTCAGCTAAATTTTCTGGAGGCCCCCAGCCATGGGCGATGCCAATCTTGAAACCTTCGATTTCCAAAATACGAGAAAAAGGCAATTCATGTTTGATATCAGCATCATCCATATTGCCAGATACGGCTACAAAATTTTCATTGGTCTGGAAAAGCTCGAGTGTTTCGTATGTAGCAATATCACCAGCATGAATTATCAAATCAAAATCATGCAGAATTTCAGCAAGAAATTTCGGCATCGAAGAAATCCTTTGTCCGATATGAGTATCCGATATTACAAGTATCTTCATGTTTTTCTCCTAAAGCACAATTGAATTTGTTTATTCAATAATAATAAATGATTGTGGAATTTCAAAACAAAATAAATCTCATAAGATATATTATGTAAACTTAGATTTTGTCGTGCCTCCAAAATCAATTTTTACATAATATGACTTTAGCCTATTGAGATTGATATTGGAAATAATGTAGTTTTCCGATATTTGAGAATGATATGATAATTGGGAAGTTTGCTTTTGAGATTCCAATCTACATAAAATGGCAGATTCTGATTTATTCGGCCTTCCCAAATCTTTAACTAAGATATTTTTCTGTCTCTTATGCTTTCCCAATTAATTTTAGAATAGACTTTTCTCGAGGTTAAGTAGTCAAGCCAGTTGCCCTAACGTGATGTCTTGTGTTGAATGAGGTAAATGTTGATTTTTTTGTGGAACTTCAGCTTGACTTTGAATTAATTTTTTTGATATCTTTTTTCGATTTGATTTGCAAAAGTCTTCCTTTTTCTCAATCAAAATTTCTTGCAATAGACAATTTAGCCATTCAAGAAGCAGATTTCGCTCTATGGGCAATCTGAAGGGCAGAAATTTAAAGATAGAAAAATGGCTGGATAAATCGAAATTTATCCAGCTCAAAAATTATTGTCTTTATTTATTTGATTAGAATCATTTTTCCAGATTCATCGATATTTTCACTCTCGATTTTGTAGAAATAAGTACCGCTCGGAAGATTTTCTCCATCAAATTCTATACTCTGTCTTCCTGAACCACTAACTTGTTTTCTTACTTTTTTGATCAATCTACCAACTTCATTGTAAACCGATATATCGATTTCATCTTGAGAATCAGAGCTGAAAATAATCTCGGTTTTTGGATTAAATGGATTCGGACAAGCACCCAACAAATTCAAACGTCCAGCAACCACAATATCTTCCTTAATTGCCTCGACATTGATTACAAAATCGTTATCTGGGCTATCAGTATCGAGTGTATGCTCAATAATATACATATCCGGTTCGCGCGAAGTCAAATCATTGCGATAGCTTCCGATATACCAGTAACCAGGCAATACTTCATCAAACATGTAGTTTCCATCGGCATCTGTCATCGTCATTTTCCAATCGAATAGCTCATCTTCAGGAGATAAGATAACATAAGCATCTTCAATAGCTCCATCAGAAGATGTCGAAACATTTCCACTAACAGACTTCAAGCCATCACCATAATTCAAAAAGAAATCAATACCAGAAATATCAGCCGAATCTATGGTTACTTCAATGCTTCTGGGTTCAGTTCTCATTATATATTCCGTACGTACAAAATAATCACCAGAATCGACTCTGATAGAATATTCTCCATACTGATTTGTCATACCCAAAAAATGGTCTTCAGAACCCATAGCGACAACTTCGCACATAGGCACAGGTGTGCTATCAGGATGATAAACATGGCCTCTTATTGCAAAAGGCATCTGCAATAATTGGAAATCAAAACCCGTCATCTCCGGCTCAGTAACGTTTATAAACATATAGGCAGTATCTACTTCATAATCATCTGCGCTTGCCTGGATCATAATCATCGACCCATAATTCTGCCCGAGTGTATAAAAGCCATCATCGCCTGTTCTTGTTACCGAAAATGTCGTATAATCCATTGTTACAGAAAAAATAACAATATCAGAGACTGGCTCATCTGTTTCGCTATATGTAACCCTTCCAGAGATTTCAGAATCAAAGGCGATTAGCTCATAATCCATCTCGGTACTGTCACTTGCAACTGTAAAAGTGTCTCCGCCCATCATTAGACTGGAATGGTCGCCGCTAAGGTCCACAAGAGCAGTAAAGGTATATTCACCTTCAGAAGGTATATCTACAATATAATTACCATCTTCATCGCTGTTTGCAGAATATTCATTTTCTTCCATATCAGAGAAAACCACCATTGCATCTTCAATGGGCGAACCATCGTCTGCTACACTGATATTTCCATGAATAACAGGAACTTCGGGATCTTCTGTCTCACCGGTGAAATTCATCTGAATAGTCGCCTGTGCAGTCGAGCCGTCTTCATCCTCGGCAATTAGGAAAATAGTGAAAGAAGCTGGACCCATTTCAGGATCTCCAGAATCACCAAGGTATGGTATATGCAGAATCTGTGCATTTGCTGTCGAGTCATCATCGCCCACGATGTATTCATCCTCTTCGATGTCGCCAATACTTGGAACACCATCGATTATACCGAAATAATCACTATATTGATCTGTCGAGTCTAATTCTCCATTCATATTACTATCCTCGAAGATTTTGAACATCAAAACATTGCCTTCTTCTGCCATATCGGCAGTGATTTCGATAGATGCTGGTGGTTCCACTTCAGCAAAATCAGAACCATCGACATGTAAATATGTAATACCCAAAAGAGGTAAACATAAAAACATCGTCAAAATTAATAGGATCCTTTTCATACTACTCCTTAGTTTTTAGTTTATTTTCAATGCTACTACGATAGAGATTTGAAAGTTTTTCCAAATTAATTTCTTCGGATAGGCCTTTTATAGTAGCATCGAGGGTTGTTCTACCAATAATCTTAAAAGACACTCCCCTATCTTTGGCAAATTTTTCAAGCTCATCTTTATTCTTTTTATCAAAAGAAATTAAATATCGACTTTGTGATTCAGAAAATAGAAATTCTTTTTCTGATAATTTCAACTTTGAAAGCTCTAAATCGATACCATAGATTCTATCTCCGAGTATTGCAGATTCGAGCAAGGCTATAAAAAAGCCTCCATCGGATAGATCATGACATGAATTTATCAATCCAGACTTTATAATATCGAGGATAAAGAAGGCATTCTTCTTAGACTCTTTTGTATCCAGGACAGGCGATTTGCCTATGGGATAGCTTTCGATATTTTTACTTTCGAATAAATACTTCTGATAAATGGAACCGCCAAATTCTTTTTTAGTATTTCCAATTATTGCAATTAAATCATTTTCTTTTTTGAAATCGGGACTCGTAATATGATCCTCATCATCGATAATACCAACAGTGCCTATCACTGGCGTAGGAAAAACTGCGCCCGATATGCTTTCATTGTAGAAGCTAACATTTCCGCCAGTTACGGGTATTTCAAACTCTCCACAAACTGCAGAAATCCCCTTAATTCCCTGACTGAAAGCCCAATATATTTGCGGCTTATTGGGGTTTCCATAATTAAGGCAATCAGTAATGCCAATTGGTATTGCCCCTGTGGATATAATATTACGTATTGATTCTGCTACTGCTATTTTTGCGCCTTCATAGGGATCGAGATAGTTATAACTTCCCTTACAATCAATAGTTGCAGAAATGAACTTCTCAGAACCCTTAATTCTTATAATGCCTGCTTCCTTACCGGGCAAGCCGACTGTATTTGCGCCTACTTGATAATCATATTGCCTATAGACATATTGCTTTGAAGCAACAGAAGGCATCTCCACAATCGATTCCATTAAATTGCTGATAGAAGAAGCACAAGGTGAAAATTCAAAATCTTGATACTTTACAGTAGGTTTTTCAGACTTCATGTCCAGAACCGGTACGCCATCTCCAACAAGGCTTTCGAGCGGAATATCCACTACCCTATCTCCATGCCAAAGACAGACGAAATTGCCTGTCGAAGTTGTGTAGCCAATCTCTGCATAATGCAAGTCCCATTTTTCGAAAATCGCCTCTATTTCCTTTTCTAAACCAGGCTTAGCGATAAGAAGCATCCTTTCTTGCGATTCCGAGAGCAGCATTTCATAAGGATTCATATCTTTTTCGCGAACAGGGACTTTGTCCAGATTGAGCTCCATACCAAGTCCGCCAGAATGAGCCATCTCTGTCGAGGAGCTTGTGAGGCCAGCCGCACCCATATCTTGAATAGCAAGCGCCAGCTCTTTTTCTACAATTTCAAGAATCGCTTCCAAAAGTAATTTCTCCAAAAAAGGATCCCCAATTTGTACAGATGGAAGATTTTTTTCGGAATGCTCCGAAAGCTCAACAGATGCAAATGTTGCTCCATGAATTCCATCGCGGCCAGTAGCAGCACCGACATAAATCACAGTAGCCCCGACTTCTTCAGCTTTTGCGAAAGTCAGCTTGTCTCGTTCGACAAGTCCTACACACATAACATTGACAAGTGGATTTATGGTATAAGATTCCTCGAAATCTATCTCGCCACCAATAATTGGAACACCGATACAATTGCCATAATGAGAAATACCTGAGATAATGCCATCAAAAAGGAATTGTGTCTTCTGGCCTTCCAAATTTCCGAATCTTAGAGAGTCCAGAAGAGCCACAGGCCTTGCGCCCATTGCGAAAATATCCCGCAAAATGCCACCTACTCCAGTAGCAGCTCCCTGAAAAGGCGAGATTGCGGAAGGGTGGTTATGGCTCTCGGCCTTGAAAACAACAGCCCATTTATCATCGATGGCCAGTGCGCCAGCGTTTTCGGCTCCGGGTTCTGCAAGTAGCCTATCAGATTTTTTGGGGAAAGTTTTAAGCAAAGGTTTAGAGCTTTTATAACTACAATGTTCCGACCACATTACAGAATATACACCGATTTCTGTAAATGTCGGAATACGGCCAAGTACTTTTAATATATTATTATACTCATCCTGTGAAAGGCCAAGTTTAGCAGCAAGTTCAAAATTGACTTTCATTAATTCTCCTTGATATAATCACTATAATATAAAAAATTATCACGAATATAAAAGACTTATTTCATAGGCACAGTGGCCGCTGGTGCTTCTACTCCACCCTTAAACTTTTCTTCCACTTCGATTACTACCCTACGATTTATAGATCGGCCCTCGGGATATTTATTATCTCCAAGCAGTACTTTTTCTGATTGGTTTCTGCCAATAGGGCGATTTATCATGTAAGGGCTTTCGGCCGATACACCTTCAGATATAAGCTTTATGTTTTTTTCTTGAAGCCAATTTTCTACATCGTCTTTTTCCTGCAATTCGAGAATCGCTTTCAGATGCTCGATAAGGGCATTGTATTCTTTTTCGGATCTCATTTTTGATAATTCGGCATTTCTTTCGGGTTTTCCAATTGGGTCCGTATGCCCGATAACGCGAATATCCGCGCTTTCAATTTCTTCCGAGCCAGCTATACGGACTATCCACTGGGCGAAATGATCTATTCTGCTTTCCAGAAAATGCGATGTGCTGGCTATTTCATCAAACACGAATTGAATTATTATCGAGCTGGTATTTCTTTCCATCGATTCGGTCGGGATAATCTTCATTGTGTCAGACTTAAACTGGAAGTCTTTATTTAAGACATCTTGAACAGCTAGATCTACTAAATATCTTCCTGTTGGGTCGAGTAAAACACCATTGTCATCTCTCCAATCCCAGTTGACAGCCTTTGGCGGTGGCCCATGTCCGCTACTTAAATTCTTCAAAGTATCACCACTAAGGGCATCCATAATCACTAAATGATGTTCGACAATCACTTCTGGATCACTAATGTCAACTTTAATTTTATTATTCTGCTTGGAATCTGGTATCTCGAAATTCGCAGCAGTCTGGGCATGCTGAATTGGCGAATAGATGATTTTTTCTGATGACAATGACAGAGCTACATTACCTTCATCACCTTCTTTGACGATGATAGGAATATTATACTCTCGGCCACATTCTCCTTCAATCATAGTTTCGATGAGATTCCTAAATTGGCTAATTTGGTCATAACGGCCAACAATATTGCTAGCAGTTGTCCATTCGAATTGAATCGTGATATCTGGGTTATTGCAAATAAGATTGCTATGTGTTTTCATAAAACCTGATATACCATCAGTATAAGCTGTTGGATCCCAGCTTTCATATAGTTCTCTTTCACCCTTCAGAGATGGATTAAGCTCGACCCTTCGGTTTTCATCATGGATCCAATCCTTTTCCTTTTCTGATAGATTCTTCGAACGGGGAATTATCCTTGCTTTCGTAATATCATAATCTGTTACAGGAGCAATTTTTATCGATTGCCCCGCAACACCTTTGCTAATAAGATAAGCCTTTACATTAATAGACCTTTGTGTCGCAATAGATAGCGATGTATCTGTCGATGAATCTATATAACCATTTAATTCTAGCTGTACATCTGGATTTCGCTTTAATCTTCTTGCCAGCACATCCAGTGTTTTGTTAAAACGCTTGGGTATCTTAGATGAATTTTCATCAAAGAAAATAATTGGAACAAATGGCTCTTCTTCGCTTATGAATGTTAATTTTTCGATCTCGAGAACATTATTATCTGGCTCGATATCTGCTATGAGATCACCAGAAACGACAATAGAAGCGATCATTGCATTATTGTTCTCGTTTTTTTCATCTATCAGACTGTCAGGATCAATCTTGATAATGATATTATATTTGCCAATTTCTTTTAGTGTAAATTCGTAATGGACGGTGCTTGTGTCTAGTTGATCAAGAAGAATTTTTTTGTTTATCGTAGGGTTTTCCGGGCCTTTGACTTCCAAAGATACATCGATGGAGTCATCGACTTTTATATTATCTCTCGTGTATAAAATATCGAGTTCTACTTTTCTGCCGGAGCTATAGAGTTTCTCAAAATCCTCTGCCGGCTCTAGTGTAAGATCGGGATAGATAATGGTTTTTTCCTTTTTTCTCAGTCTATACCCTATTCCAAAATGATGATTGACAAGGCTCGCATTCTTAAAATCACCGGTGGGGTAATCAAAGCAATAGTCAAACTCCATTGGCTGAGCGCCCAGGCTTGGGTTAAGCCCAATCGAGAGACTGAAGTCATTATCTGATAAGCTTGCCCTTAATGTCAGAAACCCGGAGAATAGACTTCCTTGAATGCCGAAAGATGGATGAAGCTTTTGAGCCGGATCATCTTCTTCATAGCTGAAACCCAGAAATGGTTCTATTCCTATTTGGCTAAAATGATAACTAACACCGGCCTGGATTTCCTGGCCCAATATACCAGCATCGGTATTATCATCGAGAGCAATATTGGGTTTCACAATATTATGGATATTACCGCCTAACGAAAAATCCCTGTATTGTAAAATTATACCGCCATCGAGACCAAAAGAAAACTTATTATCGCCCTTTTCAATAAACAATCTATCGGTAGGATCATATTCTGAATATGCAATCCTATAAATATGTGGAGAAAGTCCAAACTTAAGATTCAAATTTCTATCAAAACGGAAATCGTAATTAATTGCAATATTGAAATTTGACCATGCATATGCATCCGAACCCAGTTGCGAAAAGCTTGCACCTAAACCAAAACCCAATATTCTGGGACTTGTGTATATTGCATATGTATTAAAAATATCATCGGAAATTCCAGTAAAAAGCTTGGAATATCCAGCATAGAAAAGATGAAAATCATCTTCGGATACACCAGCAGGGTTCACTAAAACAGCATCAGCAGGATTTGGATTACTGGAATATCCAAAACCGATACCGTTTTTTCGTGCTGTATTTGCGGCAACGGTATCGGCAAAGATAAATCCAACGATAAAAATTATCGATAAAAGATAAGTTTGGATTTTAGGCATATTCGTACTTACATTTTTATCTTGATTTCGACACTAACTCGACGATTAAGAATTCTTCCTTCAGGATATTCGTTATTTCCGATTTCTCTTGTTTTGTAATATCCCTTTTCCCATATACTAATTACATAAGGCCTATCGGGTCCGTATGCTTTTGCTTTTAGGTCGATGTTCTTACTTTCAAGCCATTCCTGGAGAGCCTCATCACCAGGTAATTCGAGATATTTGACAAGATATGTGCGGAGGTTCTGAAGCTCACGTGTTGCACGTTTCTCAGAAAGTCGCATATTGACATCCTCCGAGCCTATAATATCGGTATGTCCGCCGATTATGATTTCCATAGATTCAAAAGGATCTTGGGTTTGTTCAACAATTTCTTTGGCTACATTTTCGATTCTTGCTTCAATATAATCCGATTTCGGGCTTGTGCCAGCAAAATGGAAATTAATGAGAACAAGCTCTTCCCTATGCTCCATCTTTTCAGCATCGATAGATAATTTAGATGATTTGCTAGTTATTTCTCTACCCAAAATATCACGCAAATAAAACTCGATATAGTAATCACGCGATGGATTTGGTGGTTCTCCTTCATCCGAACGCCAGTTCCAGTTCACCCTTTGTGGGACATCCCTTTTCCCATAATCGAGAAGACGGAATGTTTGTCCTTCATTATCGATGACTTTAACATAAAATGTGTCAACAGGAGCATCGATGGAGAGACCATCTAAGGTAATCAAATTGCCTTTTTCTTCAGCAATCCTAAAGCCTTCAGGCACATTTATTTGGCTTAGGGGCTTGTAAATCAGCGGTTCGCCTGAGTATCGAAGTTCGATAATATCCTTATCGCTTTTTGACGGCTTGAAGGCCTCAAAAATACGGTCTTCAAGAAAATATCCTAAATTATCCACTATATTTTCTTCGGCTTCTTTTATTCTGCTAAATGCAATTCTCGAATCCATTTCATGATAGGAGATTATCTCAAGCTCGACATCAGGATTTCTTCTGAGAAGCTCTGTTGAATTTCTTGCAGCTTCTTCTAATTTTCGCATTTCTGCTGCCGGCACATTTCCAGATTTAGGATCGATTTCGACTTCGACTAAAACAGGATCAGATTGCATCATGGATGTTTGGAACTCTACCCTTCTGTTCTCTTCTGATACGGGCTGCAAAGATGCTTCATGTGGTTTACGGCCTTCTTTACCTGTTGCTCGTGTTTTACCTTTATCATAGTCCTTTTTGACAATCTGGATTTGATTTGCCGATGCGCCAAAATCTACTAGTTGTTTCTTTACTGATTCGGCTCGATTTACTGCAAGTTGGTCATGGTTCAAGTCATCTTCGGTATAAATGTCATAGTATCCATATAGAAGATACTTAACATCTTTATTTTCAGATAGCCTTTGTGCCAAAGTTCTTAGCATTCTAGAGAATCTATCTGGAATTTCAGCAGAACCCCTATCAAAGTAGATCGATGGGAAAATTGGCAGTTCTTCTTTTATAAAACTGACTTGTGAAATTTCTAAAGTATTTCTTTCAGGAGAAACTTTATCTATATTTGGTTCGGAAAAACTTGCAACTTCGAAAGAGGCTGTATTATTATCTTCATTTGTTTCAAAGATAGTTCCACTTAATTTTGGTAATCGGCTTCCATCATCATCAACATTAATTTGGACATCGAAGAAATCACTATTGGGAGTTTTCCATGAGATTTCTGCATTAATCGTTTCTCCACCTTTGAGTCCAGGAATAGTCTTTGTTCCAATTTTTACTATCTCTTCAGTAGAGTCCCGATAGAAGGCGGTAACTTTGAAAGGCTTTACCGGATCCTTTTCTATATTTTTTACTGGTATTATAATTTTACCTGATACATTAGGGCTTAATATATCTGGAATTGTTCTGAGGCTGTCTTGAACAATTGTCAAATCATATCTTTTGGGTGGTGGGATTTTTGTACCGAGATTAACTGTTACCTTGTGAGTAATAAGCGAAATGTCTTCTTCAAATCGTGGATAAATTAATGCATAGTCGATACCTGCGCCAAAACCAGTATTTTTTTGCAAAGACACGCCACCATTTATTGTTTTTGATGTAAAACCTGCTCGAACTCCAATGGCATTATCAAAAAGCCAGCTCTCTGCGCCAATATGGTAAGTAGCATCGTCTTGAATACCAACATCGCCCAAGGGCATTTCATAATCAAAACTGGGGGTTATAATGTCCATGATATTATATGATACTCCAACTCTGGCTTTTCTTGGAATTGTACCAGCTTCCACATCTTCGAGAGAAAGATTTGGCTCATTTAGATTCGATACTCTTCCACCTAATCTAAATCTTTTGATCTTCATCAAAAAGGCGACATCAGCACCATATGTTATCTTATTGTATCCTGAAGCAAAAACCGGATCACCGGCAGGGTCTTCATCTTCTTCATCTATCCAATAAAAGCCACCAGAATTATAGTTAACTCTATATAAATTACCTACGCCAAACAAGCTAAAATAACCGCTTCTTCCCCCGATTCTAAAAACTCTGCCTCCAAAAGCAATAGAGCCAGATAGCATCTCGAAAACATCCTCGGAAAACATATTAGCACCAACACCAAAGCTAATAGCGCCATCTTGATTTATAGGTGCATATAATAATGAAGCCTGATATAGACTTCCAAAATCAAGGCCAGAATAGTCTTTGCTATATGTCATCAAGACAGTATGTCTTTCTGATTCCAAAAGCCCTGCTGGATTAAATACCATTGAATTAGCACCTTCGCTAACAGATGTAAAAGCATTTCCCATACCAGCGGTTCGGGCAGTTTCAGAAAGTCCCCAATCCTGTGCAGTAGCTATAGAAACGATTATCAAACAATATACAAGCAAATATTTGCGCATATTAAATCCCCCTTTGGAGTGTGTATTCTAAAGATGTCAATCATAACTTTCCAAGTAATGAAAACCAAATATAATATACTTTATAGCTTTTAAGCAACAAAGAATAATAATTTATACCATTAAAGTTTTTTTCTTATCTCGCAATAACAATTGTGCCTTTGCCTTTAATTTGACCCTCTTGTTCGATCAAATACATATATAATCCGGGTGTGGCATCTTTGCCATTTAAATCCTTTCCATCCCAAATTAACTCACCCTTGCCAGCGAGAGTTTTAATCTCGCGGCCATTCATATTATAAATCTTTGCTTTACTTTCTCTTGATGTTTTTATTATGATTTCGTCATTGTGTCCGTCGCCGTTTGGTGTGAAGATGTATTTTTCGGAAATGATCCAGCCATTGCCATCATATATATAGTAATATTGAAGCTCGTTTTCAATTGAATTTGGATAGCCATAGTCAGGCTCATTATCCTGAAGATTTAAAATCCTGACCTCTACACTATCACCTGGTTCAAAATTACGTTCTAAGTCCGGTATAGTAATATCAAAGCGATTGTTCTGGAATGAATAATTTCCAATAGGTATAATGACATCTTCGATTGTTATTTCAAACATTTCGCTATCGATTCCACTGTATCTATCTTCGACATCGATCGATATAAGCTCTGGAATATCTTCGATATGAGAATCTGCAGAGGGTGACAAAGAGACGACTTCTGGAGGACTTACATCATAGGTAAAACTCCAGAAAGAACTGTTTTCATCGATTGAAAAAGTTAAATGATTCTGTCCTTCCTGCCAAAATTCTGCATCCGGCATAAAAGTAAACCTCTCTGATATTGGATCGAATATCAGCTCTTCTTCTGTTAAGGCTTCTCCATTTATCAACAGTTCCGCTGAATTAATATTACGGCCTCTTGCATGTATCAAAACCCTTTGCCCGGGCATATGAGAAATAGAACCATCGTGGGGTTCTAGAACATCGATGAAAAATTCTGGATGCTCTATTGGATAAGATAGAACGATGTGAGCTTGATTAGGGCATAAATCAAGGCTATCAAAAATCGAGATTTCGATTTCTGCTGTATCTGTCTCGAAATCATTGATTCTAAGGGAAAGAGTATCTGCGAGCCATATGAAGTCAAAATCAGAAAGATTCGAAACAATTACTGCTGATTCTTTAGATACTCCTGATCGATCTTCGAATAGAATCTTCACACTCGTAGATTCTGGTATATCCATACCTGAATTGTGTGAAATATATTCGACCTCGGGTGCGCTTGAATCATAGAATATACTGAAGCTTATAGTATCACTGTAAATATTACTGAATCTATCTGCCAGAGCAAATACATCTACTCTATTTAAACCTTGATTGAAATCGCTGCTTTGTATTTCAAAGCTAATTATTCCATCCGAAATCTCAAGCTCCTGCGAAGATTCCTCGCCATTTATTAATATTTGGGCAGTTTCTACTATTAAGGACTCAGGGGAGCTATATTCTATGGAGAACTCGGTAAATTCGCATCCTGTCGAAATCTCATTCTCTGGTTGGAGAGTTTCTATAACCAAAGGCTCTGGAATCGCTTCAAAGGCCAAAGAAAGCTCTGTGGTATTGGGACAGAAGTCTGCCAGGTCGCTTATGTGTAAGTTCATATTATTTGAGCTTAGATAGTTCTCAGAAGGCTGATAGATAAGTGTATCACCATAAATAGAAATTTCTGGTGAGCTGATATCATATATTGTTCCATTTAATACCATCTCGAAAGAAGCTGCTGAAACTCCCGAAAAATTGTCGGTTATTATAGCCCTAAATTCTTTCCTGAAATCATGAGTCACAATACCATCTGAAGGAGAAATAATCTCTATGATAGGCCCTGTAAAGTCAAATTCAAATTCCCAATTGGAATCTGAAGAGTTGCCATGGATATCAGAAGCGATCAAAGCAAGGCTAATCTCTTCGGCTTCCGGAATATGCTCTGGAGTAAAAGTCAAAATATGACCAGTTAGCGAGACTTCTGGTTCATCCATAGAGTATGTCTCGGATTGATAAAAAATTGATATCGAGCTTTCATCGATGCCATCAGGATCGATAATAGAAAAGGCAAAAGAATCAGAACAGGCCCAAATTCCATCGGTATTCGGAGTCAAAACTTCGAGAAGAGGCCCATCAAAATTCAAATTATAGGAAAAGCAACTATCGATGCTGTTTCCGCCACAGCCTTCCGCATTATCAAATATATGACAACATAGCTCAAGCTCTTCTAAACCACTAATATCCAATTCTGAAAGAGAGATATCTATATCACCGGAGTCCAGAGTAAAGCTTCTCCCCAATGCAGGAATGGTGATCTCGGAGCGTGAATAATTAATTCCAGAATGCTCATCGGCAAATGATATATTTAATGTGGCATCTCTTTCTCTAATTTCTTCTTCTAATGGCGGAGAAACCGTAACAATTTCAGGACTTCTATTATCTATTTTAATCGATGAGCTTATATCTGGAGAAGTATTTTCGAAAATATCTTTGACACCTGTTAACACTATTTCATATTCCCCATCATCAAATGCTAAAAGATCGACTGTCAATTGCAAAGTATCTCGCATAAAAACCATAGATTCATCATCAATATCATATAATCTGGAACCAATCGAAATCTCTGCATCTTCGATATTGATTCCTTCATCATCAGAAATTTGATACTTCAAGACTATCTCATCATCACAAAGGTACATCGATGATAAAGGTTCTGGCTCTATTACTGGATAACTACATGGAGTCGATAATGTATCGAAAAAATTCTTAAGATTATGTCCACAGAGATTGGAATTATCCATAATAGAAACATTGAATATAACATCATCACAGCCAGTTATCGGAATATCGGCAATACATACTATTGCTGTATCGGCAATGACTTCGGGCGCTAGAGGAAAACTTCCATGAGTATTGGCCATGCTGATTTCAAGGCTGGAATAATTTAATCCGCTTTTTGGATCCTGGAGCAAAAATTTGATATCTTGATCGGGGCTTTCTATTGCTGAAGTCAAAGGTTCAATAATTGGTGCATCTCGATCGATATGACAAATCCAGTTTATCGGAGATGTCTCGATGCCTTCGGTAGTCTCAGCATAAACTCCAATACTAATCGAATCAACATCGATTGAACTCAATGGTATTGAAAAATTGAG
>JBKHBT010000088.1:0-14305 GCA_046542255.1 Candidatus Zixiibacteriota bacterium
CTGTGCTTTTGGCTTTTGTTCTGCTTGATGGCCTGGGTATTGGCTCGTTTCGGCTTTGGTATTATTATTTAGTATTGTAGGGTCGTTTGCTGGCTTGTTTTGGCTTTTGATGATATTGTTATAATCTTCTAAGTTTGATGTATTGTTGGTATTTGTGGTCTTGCTATTGCTGTTGGATTTGGGTGCGGAATTATTAATTCGATTATGGATATTGAGATCATTTTTTATTATATTCTGTTGTTTTTGTAAATTAGCACTATGGTTGCTTTGAGTTTTTTGGCTTTGATAGTTTAATAGTTCTTTAAGGCTGATTCTGTGTGCTCTCTCAGTATTAACCGCCCAATTTCTGTTATGCTGGCTGGTTTGGTTTGGGGTATTATTATTGGAGCTTTGTTTTGATAATCCGATTTCTTGTGAATTATTTTGCCCCTTAATCGACATATCATTGCCAGGAGAGTGTTTGCTCGAATCTTGTTTTGGTGATTCTGATGATTTTGCATCAATTTTATTAAAAATTTCGCGGTTTTGTGAGCTTTGCAAGCTGAGATTCCGTTTTGGATTGCCATTTGTTCTTTGTTCTAAAATCTGCAAAGAGAACTCATTGGTATCTGCAAAAGTCTGGCCTTTATTTTCAAATGGTTGATCGCTACTGCCAAAATGCTTTGTTCGATAATTGCCGGAATTCGAGAGAGAACCAGGATCGATAAATACGCTTGGTATGGGATTATTTTGAGATAATTTCTCATCTATTTTCAGAAAATCATCGATTCTCTTGATTGTTTTCTCTTTGATTTCATCAGAATTTATATTTGATCGATGTGGTTTTATTTCCTGTCCACTCGAAGATGAAACATTTTTATCTCCAACTTTTGTATCTTTGTTTTCGAACTTGTCGATCGCAAAATGTTCCAGAGATTTCTGGGAGTGTTTTTTATTGGAATTTCCAATAAAGGCTCTAACCTCTATTGGAATGTTTATTTCAGCATTATTTTCGATATGATTAGTGCTCGCATTATTTGCTTTTTCAAAAATGATATTCTTAATAGAGGCGTTTTTGACTTCTTCGAATAGATTGTTCTTAGTACCAATAAAAATACTCGGCTTACCAGCATTCTTCTGGTTAGCCTGCTTTAGCGCGCTTGCAAAACTGGTATTAGAATTCCCATCTAAAATGGAAAAACCGGCCTTATCAGGCTTAATACCAACGCCTTTGACCCCCTGAATATTTGATTTTTGTATAAACATCCTAATCTATTTATCAATCATTTTCTTACTCACATTTGATACCTTTTTGGGATTTACTTCTGACAAAATCTCTCCGCTCGACCTTGTTTGCATATAAAGAATAATCTGTGCCGCAAGGGAATCTTCCATGCTTTGCAGCACACCTGCTGCCATTTCCGGTTCCATGCTGCTGATTATCTTAGCGACCTTTTTGACTCGGGAGTCACGAAGCTGTTTCGTTGAATCCATTGCAGCCTTAATCTTTTCCTCCTGCTCTTTGCGGAGCCTTTCTCGCTCTGCTTTCTCAGCTTCGACTGCCTGCTGAATCGAATCTTCTTTGGCCTGCTGAATCGAGTCTAAAATGGCTGTGGAGTCGATCTCTTCGATGGCTTTTTCTTCAGCAATCTTCTCTTGCCGAGCATCGAATTTCTTATTCATTAAATACCACATCCCGTAACCGACTGCGGCACTCGAAATAACAAAAAATACAATCAAAAGGACAAGGCCATTGCCGCTTTTGACAGGAGCTTCTTCCTCTTTTTCATCGATTTCCTCGAGATCGAGTTCTTCTACTTCTTCATTTGCCATTGTTCAATAATATCGAGTTCGAATAGTCGCTCGATACTTCTTTTCCTCTCCGTGTTTTGCTTTTTCAATTTCTTTTCAAGAAATTTTTTCTTATTCTTTTCTTGTTTAACCTGTGAAGCAAGTTTCTCGAAGTCATTGCGCAATTCGGTAATCTGGCCAGACAACTGGTAAATATAATTCGATAAGGCCTTTTTTTGCTTGATAAGATGCATAAGCTCAGACCCATCGATACCGCTTTGTAGCATAATCTTCATTTCATTTTCCGCCCTCGCGAGATGGCCATTCCATAGACTCATAGTTTCGCTAAGGGTATTGAGTTGTGCTACAATTGCTCGAAGTTTCATCGAGAGCTTGTCTTCTTTCGCGCCCACAGCGCGTATAACCTTCTCGAGGCTTTCAGCTCTCATGGGATATACTCTCCATTCTTTTTATTGTATCTTCAAATGACGTCATTTCGTGCATGCCTTGCTTCAAAAAGTTATCAATCTTTGGCATTTCTTCCAATGCCTTGTCTAATTTGGGATTTGAACCTTTAGCATATAATCCCATAGAAACTACGTCTTCGTATTCTCTATGTACTGCTATTGTAGAGAGCAAATTTTGTGCCAGATTCATCTGCTTTTGTGACACAACCTGCGGCATTACTCTGCTCTTAGAGCGTAGGACATCGATTGCAGGATAAAACCCCTTTTTTGCTAGATCTGGCGACAAAACTATGTGGCCGTCCAGAATAGCCCGTGCTGTCTGGCCTACAGGGTCGAGGTCGAGATCTTCTTCGACAAGTACTGTAGAAATCAATGTCAGGCTACCCCGGCTAAAATTTCCGGCTTGTTCAAGAATAAGTGGGAAAAAATTGTACATTCCAGCTGTATAGCCTCTTGTAACCGGAGGCTCACCTGCAGAAAGACCTACATCTCGAAGGGCGGTTGCGATTCTTGTCAGAGAGTCAACCATAAGTAGTACATCATTGCCCTGGCTGGCGAAATATCTAGCAATTGCAAAAGCCCGAAGCAATGCCGTAACTTTGGTTAATGGAGGCGTATCGGATGTCGCTGCTACAACAACGCTTTTGGGTAGAGAGTCGCCGAGTGTGTTTTGGATGAATTCGCGGACCTCGCGGCCACGTTCACCGATCATTGCGATTACGCGGATATCCGCATTCGTCCCGCGTGAGATCATGCCCATCAGTACACTTTTACCGACACCACTCGCTGCAAAAAGGCCGATTTTCTGGCCTTTTCCAATTGTTATCATCGAATCGATCGACCTAATTCCAGTAGATAATGGCTCTTTTATTATCTCTCTTTCCAGAGGGTTATATCTTTGTAGCTTCAGGTTCACTTTTTGAGTCTCCCGAATTGGCGCACCATTATCAAATGGAGTACCCTTACCCGAAAAAACACGCCCCAGCAATGATTCTCCAACCGTCTGAATCGGATATGGGCTGTGGAAATCGACTTTTGAGCCGGGTGCTATGCCATCTGTTCGATCATAGAGCGATAGTATGAAATCATCTTTGCTGGTCTTTGTTACCTCGCCGAAAATCCCATCGCTATCGCCGGGAGTATTGGCCAGCTTCCAAACTTCGCCAGGCTTGGCTATCGCACCTTTGACCTTAAGAGAAATATCATTTACCCTTTGTACTATACCACTCCGTTTCGGATAGAATTCATCTAATCTTATTGAATCGCTTTGTAATAAACTATTTCTCATTATACATCTTCTTCAGCTTTTTTAGAAATGTCTGTACATCGCCATCGATTTCTGCATATCCTGCTGATAATTTAAATGAAGCGATTTTAACATCGTTATCAGGAATTGTTTTTATTGCCAATTCCGGTATTTCGAGGTTTTGCTCTATTAAATCAACGTCCATAGGGTTCACATAAAGCTTGCAGCCTGGCTGAATGAGGAGTGTATTTAGTGCTTCCTGAATTCTTCTTTGTAATGTTTCGCTCATCAGCCTGGCATGCTCATCGAAAAACATCTGTATCAATTGCCAGATAATCTCGGGAAAAAGATCCCTTGTCCGTTCGGCCATTTTCTTTTTCTCATTGTGGATATTTGTTACCATGCCATCGACTATATTCTGAAGCCTATCGAGTTGTTTGCCATATTTTTCTCTGGCTTCATTCATAGCATTTTGATATCCAATTTCATATGATGCTTCGGTAGCCTGCTTTATTTCAATTTCATGTTTTCTTCTTAGTTCTCTTACTTCTGGTGGTTCATGGAATTTGTGGAAGGCCGATTCTTCGGGTTCCTGTATTGTTTTGAATTCAGCTTTCTTAATATGTGATTGAAGATCTAAAAATTCTTTTGCCATATTATGTCCTTCATGCTATAACTTCTCCTTCTTCGCCCGGCCTTACTACTACAATTTCGCCAGTTTCTTCCAGCCTTCTAATCGTCTGGAGAATTTCCTGCTGTGCAGCCTCTACATCTGATACGCGTGTTGGGCCTGAGAATTCCATCTCTTCCTTGACCATTTCGCCAGCACGCTCAGAGAGATTGCTAAGGAGTTTTTCTTTTAACTCATCGGATGCAAGTTTTAATGCAACGCTCAAAAGCTTGGTATCTATCTCACGAAGTACTCTCTGAATCGACCTATCTGTTAACATGATGATATCTTCAAATACGAACATGAGTTTTCTAATTTCCTGTGATAGCTTGAGAGATTTTTCTTCGAGCCCCGACATGACGGTATCTTCGGTTCTTCTATCAACGAGATTTAGTATCTGTGCCATGCTCTTTGTGCCACCGAGTTGTGCAAGCTTATTGTATCCAAGTGAAACTGCCAATTCACGCTCGAGAACTGTTTCGATTTGCCTTACGATATTTGGCGGAATACGATCGATCGATGCGAGCCTATATGAAACATCCACCTTCAGATCCTGAGGAAGGCCATTCATTAGTTCGGCAGCTTTCTTGGTCGTCATATGAGCCATAATAATTGCAATCGTTTGAGGATGTTCATTCTTGACCACATTGACCAATCTCTTGATATCAATCTCTCTTAATATATTGAATCCCGAAACGGTAATAATCTTTTTGACTCTCTCGAGAATCTGATGCGCAACCACTTTTCCCAGACTCGACTCGAGGACATCCTGTGCAAAATCTATTCCGCCTTTTGCCACATATTCATGCGCTTCGACCATATGTGCATATTCTTCTATGACCGACTGTATAGTATCGCGGGGGATGCTGTTTAATTCGGCGATATGCAAACTGATTTTCTCGGCTTCATTGGGCGGCAAGAATTTCATTATCTTGGCAGCAGCCGATTTTCCTATCGCTACGAGAAGTATAGCTGCCTTTTGCGAGCCATTCAATGATGTAAGGTCGATACTGTCGCGCATTATTTTTCTTATTCTCCTTCCATAAGCCAGCTACGCACAAGGTCTGCTGCGGGATGAGGATTGTCATTTGCAAATTCTGAGATTTTCTTTTTCAATTTCATATGAGCATCGTCTGAACCATCGAATTCCGTCTCTTCTTCAGTCGGTTTTGGTAATTCCACTTTTGGCGCTGGCTTCGGCGGGCGTTTTGCTTTGACAGCCTTTTTAATCTTCTTGGAAAACTTCTTGATATAGACCATTACAATGATTCCTAGCAATGCCCAGAGGCCATAATAAGCGATTTTTTTATACATCTTATCGGCATTTATCTTTTTCATAGTCCGCTGCATTTCTTGATTGCCGGTATCATCGAAAGGAACCGAGGTAATTTGGAATTGGTCGCCTCGAGATGGATCAAAGCCGATGGCATTTTGCACTATACCTCCCAGTTTATTTATCTCATTATCCGTCCTGGGTGAATAGACTTTTTCTTTAATACCTTCACTGGTTGTATTGTATTCATATTCATAGTTCAGCAAAACAGCGATTTTGAGATTCTTGACTACATTGGAGCTTCCAACAATGCGCTCTACTGTCATAGGCACTTCGAAATTTGTTACCGAAGCATCGCTTTCGGAATTGCCTTCGCCTTTTTGCGAAGTTTTTTCTTCGGAAAGCACAGCAACATTATCCGGGTCATAAGTGGTCTTCTCCTGTTCGATTTGTCTAAAATCCAAATCGGCAGAGACTTTGACAACCGAATTTCCTGTCCCAAGTGCGATATCTAACATTTTTTGGGCTTTATTTGCATAATAGTCTTCGACCTGCGCCTGAAGTTCCAGTTGCTTGTTTTTGCCATTTCCACTCTTGTCTTCGTTTCCTGCAAGCAGATTCCCTTTCGAGTCGATAATTACTACATCTGTAGCATCGAGGTCATCTATGGCAGCACTGACGAGTTGCCTGATGGCATCGATTTTACCGGGGTCGATATTTCCGAATAGATTCAGAACCACCGATGCTGATGCTTTTTCTTCCATGCCGCCAAGCGTACGTCTTTGCGGCATTACAATATGTACTCGTGAAGAATTTACAGCATCTATTTCGTTTATAGATTTGGCAAGCTCTGCTTCTTTGGCGCGCCCGAGATTTATTTCCTGTTCGAATCTTGTGGTGCCGAATTTGCTTTCATCGAAAAGCTCATAGCCTTTTTGGTCGTTTTTAGGAATACCGCTGGTTGCCAGAGCGACCCTGGCATTTCTGATATCCTTGGATTCTACCAAAATGCTTCTTCCACCATGGTCGAGTTTGTATTGGACATTATCTTCATTGAGCTTTTCGACTATCTGGCCGGATTCTTTGAGTGAAAGTCCCGAGTACAAAACCTGATAGTCCGGCCTCATCGACCAGACGAACATTCCAATAGAAAAAGCGATTGTCAAAACCACCAGAAGGCCGGCAATGCCCTTTTGGAGCAAAGACAACTCTGTCCATAGTTTCAAGAATTGTGCCCACATTTCTCTCATTTATACCCCTATTGATGCTGCGCATCAATTTACTGATCTGCGATCAATTTACTGATGCTGCGATCAATTTACTGATGCTGCGCTTTTATTTGTTAAATCTGAGTCTTCATAACCTGTTGATAAGATTCCATCATTTTATTTCGAATCTGAAGAACCAGATGAAACTGTGATTCTGCCTGACGCAAAGAAAGCATTACATCATGCGCCTCGACTGGTTCGCCATTTACCATTTTGGTCAACATCTTATCGGCATCTTTTTGTGCGCCGTCGGCGCTATCGATCATATCCGTAAAGGCATTGCCTTGGGCCTTTCCCACCGGATCGTTTTTTAATGTGCCGATTTTCGGCCGGTCTGTAATCGGATTGATCTTCATTTTCTATACCCCTTTTGGATTAAACCTTGATATTGATATATCTTCCCAGATGTTCCTTCGGCTTCAACTGTTTTTTGGAGCCGGATTTTTTATTTGGGAATGATTTTTCGATATAGGCCTTTTCTCTTTTCGATAATATCTTGTCGAATTTTTGGAAATTTGGCTTTTGTGGCCTCACATTTTCCGGATTGATATTATTGATTTTCATCTATACTCCTTTATATTTGCAATGCCTTTTTGAACATTCCTTTGGCGGCATCTATCACACCAGTATTTGCTTCATATGCGCGAATAGCGGTTATTGCCTGTCCCATTTCTGCGGCAAGATCGATGTCGGGATATTCCACATAGCCGTCTTCACCGGCATCGGGATGTTCCGGGTTGAAAATACGAAGTGGAGGATTTTCCATTTCATATTCTTCTGATTTTACGCCACCTGCGACATAAGAATTGGGGTTATAAGCCGGCTTTTGTAGTGTCAGATGGCCTCTTGAATTTGTCAGAAGTGGGTTTTTATTCTCTTGCTTTGATATCTCGGGCTTGACATATTCGGAAGATAGGGCTTTGGGCTTGTAATACCCGCCATTTTCTGTTCTTGTGGTATTACGATTGGCAATATTATCCGCTACCAGCTTTAGCCTTTTGCGTTCTGATTCTAAGCCGGTTCTGGAAATGTCTATACTCTGGAACATACCAATCTTCATTTCAAATCACTCCTATCTAATTTGCCCTGATATCGATTCTTTCAGCATCTTAAACCTTTGCGATATGCTCCGCGTTTCGATTGAATAAAGAAGCTGTATTTTGGCAAGCTGCCCCATTTCTGTATCGAGATCGACATCTTTTCCGGTATCCTCGAATTCGGGTTTTACATTTGCACTGGACATGGGAATATGCCGTGCGCTGGTAGAATTTAGGCGTGCTCGGTTCCGCTTCTTATTAAGAATTTCTTCGAAACGCACTCTTTTGGCAGTATATCCTGGTGTATTGATATTGGCAATATTTTCGGCAATTGTCTTCTGACGCTTTGTCTGCGCATCCAATGATTGCTGGACAAGATTGACTCCAAGCCTTTCGAACATTAGCTTTAGGCTCCTTTTTCAAAATGCTTTCTTTTCAAAGCTACCTTCGCTCTTATCAATATGCAAATTGAATGCCAAAAACAGAAAGCCCTATAATAGTATCTGTTAAATATCAATATATGCTTTAGGAAAAAAATTCCACGATGGGGCGGAATATATAACCTAAACAGCAAATTAGCTTTTTATAATTTTGGCTTTTACGGCTGAAACAGCTTTTTTTACTTGCTTTTGCGGGCACTTAGAATTTAATTATTATTGTAGATGGGAATTTACCCTTAAGTTTTGTTTCAAATCAGTCGATTAGCAGTTTTAGATAAGCTACTGGAGAGAAAATGCTTTTTTGGTCTATAATTTTTATTTTGATTAGTGGTGTACTGATGTTGGGGAATTTTTTCGATTTTCCCGATACTGTTTACCAGTTTTTCCCGATTGTTACATTATTGGGTTCGCTTGGGCTTCTTTATCGAATTCTCTATAAAACCCGTCAGGCAGAGAAAGAGCGCTATCGCCTCAAAATCGATAAATTGCAACAGGAACTCGAAGAATACAAGAAAAATGTCGTAAATCGTAAATCGGAAGATTAATTTTAAGCTTCCAATACTTTAATTTGAGATAATATTTGATATTTGCTCATTTTCTTCTTTTATTATACTATAAGAATTGAAAATAATGAGAATGGAGATATTATGTCAGAGATATTGACTTTCTATCTTGTACGTCATGGCGAGACCTTAATGAATCGTGAAGGTATTTTCCGTGGCCGCATAGATGCACCGCTCAATGAAGCCGGCATGAAACAGGGCGTCGAACTTGGCAAGGCTCTATCGCATATTAAATTCGATGCGATATATTCCAGCCCTCTGGCAAGGTCTTTGGCTACTGCATCGGCTATTATGACCGCTAACCCAGATAATCCACCTGTCGAAATTAATGAATCCTTTAATAATATCAATCTTGGAGAGTGGCAGGGCGAGCCGAAAGATGTCATTGCAGCAAAGTATCCCAAGCTTTGGCAAAAATGGGTATATGACCCGGAAAATATCGAAATTCCCGGCGCAGAGACTTTCAAGGATATCAAAAACAGGTTAAAAGCTGCTCTCGATGAAATTATAAAGACGCATAACGGAAATATTGCCATCGTATCACATCGCTCGATACTCAAAACTCTGCTCGCTCTTTTTATCGGCCTGGAAGGCCCATACTTCTGGCATTTCCACTTGGATAATGCTTCATATAGCACAGTAGAATACAGCGAAGACCGTGGATTCACAATCACACATCTTAATGTAAGCCATTATCTTACTGACTATGTGCAGGAAAGGGTATAAAGTCGGGTTGGTTTTAAATCCATCTTAACATTTATTATAAAAGACTTTCGGATAAGCTATTTGGCACTTTCCTTTTTGTGCGCAATGAGCTTAGCAGTTTTTCTCAGTTGTCTGTAATCGGCGACACGCCAGATTCCGGTGACTGCTCGAATTGCATTTATATTGAAATCAAACTCGCTCTGGTATTTGTAAGCCTTTCAATAGCCAGGCTCCTATACCTATCAGCCCTGCAAGTGATAGAAGAGCTACCCGATAGGCGAGGTTTTCGGAAATAGGTGAGATCGAAAGCGTGATTCCGCCCCAGACAAGTGGCCCGACAATCGCAGCCAGTTTTCCGGAGAAAGCATAAAGCCCAAAATACCGGCCTTCATCGCCAACAGGGGATAAGTGAAGCACAATCGGCCTGGCACATGTCCAAACACCGCCGAGTAGCGCACCTATTGGAATGCCGAGAATCCAGAGCACAGTAGAGATGGGGAATGCAGCAAGGATGAAAAGCGATGCAATCCATCCCAGAAGAACGAATGATAATGCTTTCTTATGGCCGATTCTGTCGGATATCTTGCCGATAATTATCGAACCGGCGAATGCGCCCACAGTCGAAAATATCAAAAAACCGGTAACAGCGCCATCCGAAAGGCCCATAATTTTTCTGGCAAATACCGCCATAAAAATAATCGCTGTCTGAACGCCATCATTATAGAAAAAATTCGCCAAAAGAAATCTTCCCATACCAGGATATTTTTTAGGATTGGTGATTGTCTGCCAGATCAATTTTAGAGATGGCTGTTCGCGTTCATAGGAAGGTGGTTTCGATAGCCTCTTTTTCTCGCGAAAATAAATCAATGTAGGTATTGCGAAAATCAAAAATAAAATTGCCGTAGGCAAAAAAGTAGCCTGACGGCCGCCAGCGTGAATAAAAGGGATATCCAGTGAAAAAATCCTGCCTTCATTGAAAGGCAGCACCAAAAGCATGCCCAGAATAGAACCGAGATATCCGAATGCAACTCCAAATCCGCTAATCGAGCCGCGCTTTTTGCAGCTGGCCACTCTCGATAGAAGCGTATTGTAGAAAACAAGCCCACCTTGATATCCGAAATTTGCGATCACAAATGCGCCACATATCAAAATTAACAGAATATTTGGCGGAAGCGACAGCTTCATAAAAAAGCCTATCAAAAAAGTAAAAAATATCGCCAATAAAGTAAAACCGGTCAGAAATGGCATTCTTCTGCCAATTTTATCGGAGAATGCTCCAAAAAAAGGCATCGAGATTACCACAATCGCCATCGAAACAGAATTTGCAACCGAAACCCAGATATCTGGAAATCCCAAATTGACAGTTATAAGAAGTGGAAAATAAAGACTCACCACATTCATCGAATAGATGGTATTGGCAAAGTCATATAAAGCCCAGATGAAAATGGCAAAAGGGCTATCTTTTTTTATATGAGTTTGTTTCGGTTTCAAAGCCCCAGCTCATCGGAAATATCTTGCATGCCTTCGAGAGATATCTCGATGAATTTTTCGAGTTTTATGCCGAGTTTGTCTTCGCATTCTGCTATCTGCTCGCGATTGGCACCGGCAGCGAATCTCTTTTCGCCAAAGCGATTTAGCACAAATTGCGTATCTATCGATGATAGCTTCTTATCCGGATGAATAAGAGCAGCCGAAACGATAAGCCCGGTCAATGGATCAACGGCATAGAGTGCCCAGTCCATCCTGGTTTGCGGTGGATTGTCATCATGGCCGGGATGGCGCGAGACGGCATCAACAATATCATCATCCAGCCCCAGCTCGCGCAGCTTCTCGGCTGATATTCTGCCATGGCTTTCAAAATCGTCTTTGGTAGCGTCATAGTCGATATCGTGGAGAAGGCCGGCCATGCCCCATTTTTCATCGTCTTCGCCAAAATGCTTTGCAAGAGAAATCATAGCGGCCTCGGTCGCAAGCATATGTTTATATAGATTGCGCACTTTGGTCGAATTTTTGCTAATTTTGCGTGCCTGATCCTGATTCATTTTTACTCCAATTCTAAAACCCAATTGATATTTTCTATAAAATGCCCAATAATCATCGACTTTTCAAGGGAAAAATGACTTTCTTCTTATATCTTCCCATTTCAGAAGCTATTCAAAAATAATCCTGCTACTAAAATAAAAAAAGGTTACGCTTTACATAAATCTTTCACAATTTTCGGAGAGCATATAAAATATTATATCAATTCATTTTATTGTGGCTGTTTTTGGTAAACAACAGAGTAAAAAGAAGTCTCATGCTTTTAAAAAGCAAGGAGGGCGCCCCACAACAAGACGCCCTATCAACCCACTTATATAAGTAAGAAGCACCCTAAATGTTTCAATAAAAATAAGATTTTTTATAATTTTCTTTGATAGGTTATAGTCATAATATAATATATTATTCAAGTTATTTAGTTCGCTATTGCTTAAATACTATTTATGTAAGTATTTATAAATAAAGAAACAATGGCGATATTGAAAACACTGAATCATGCATTGTATTTCAGGCAATATCGTTCACGTCAAGTTTAGACTTTATGGATATATCATTTCTTTGTCATTTGGCAGATTTGATTCAAGCTTTATAATATTTGTAAACATGGGTTCAGTGTTAAAATTTCTGTATAATAAACAATCTTGTACTTTCGCTCTCGTTGCGAAACTCTGCTTCGAAACGCTCAAGTTATTGGAAGCTCGGCTTCTAAAAAGTAGAAAAAACCAAGGTGTAGAGCTTTCACAAAATATTTAGCGAAATAAGATTTTTCTATGTTTTAATTTTGGCGCATTCGGAAAAACCGCCTTTCGACCATCGGCTTATACCACGAGCTTTGTAAGAATAGATATGGTCCTTTTCTATATCAGAATCGTAATACTCAGGGTCATCGAATTCATAGATTTTTTCAAATTCGCCATCATCGACTTTGCGGAAGAGTTCATATCGCCTGGTATTTTCTGATTTGTGCCACTGCACATGGATTTTATCATCTTCCATTTTTGCAGAAATCTTTTCGACTCTTGAAGGAATTGGATTATCCTTTTCATATAGTGGTTTGAAACCATATAGCCCGAGTCTTTCATCATAGCGCCAATTGGGAAGATTAGTATAGAGCCAGCTTCTGACCAGAGTCAATTGCCTTGTGTATTTCATCTTTTTTTCTTCGAGATTTTTCGTGGCTTTGTCCAGGGCAGTCGATTTGATTTTATTTTTGTCTATTGCTTCGGCAAAATCATCGGCATGTTGTATGATATCTTCTTTCATCGATTCTGGGATCTCTTTATCAGTACCATCCCAATTGTCCAGCTTTGGTATTGTTGATTTTCGCAGGACATGCAGAATTTCTTCCTCTTCATCCGGGAGGGCTTCAATTGTTTCCAATAGGTTATCATAATCGTCTTGATCATCTTCGCTGGAGAATTCAAGGTAATTCTCAAGTTGACTCATCAGATGAACCGTCTCCTCATCATGTTTTTGGACTTCTTCCCGGGCATTTTGCTTCTGATTTAGAGCTTTGAAGTATTTATTATGTGCATTGCGAAGCTGAATATGCGCCTTATCGTGTGCCTTGCGAAGCACCTGTGGAAGATGCCAATCTTCGCCTTTGAATTTTTCATCTGCTTCGGCTATCATATAGCCTTGCTGAATCAGTACATCGACTGGATTCCTATGCATAATCACCTCCTGTTTTCAATACGTTTCGGCGATGGCCTATATAAATTTTATAGCAAATGATGATGAAAAATCAAGTAAAAACTATAAACAGATCCAAAACCAGCTTATATACTCAGGAGAGACAATGACTCTGGTATCAGATGGAATATGTATATGATTGTGTAATCCGGCTTTTCCACATTCATATACAAAATCGCAACGGCCATTATGAACATCATCATCGATTTGGCTTATGAAATAGTTTTTCACGATTTCTGCTGAGCCTATCGATTCATACCATGTGGTGTCGTATTGGAGCTTGCCCTGATCGCCAAGGGACATTATCACATCGATAGCTGTTATCACATCCTCTTGAAACATATCATCTCGAAGATTATGTGCAGTTAATTCGACATCGGTAAAATATAAATCGGTTGAAGGCCCATCTATTGTAACCTGTGGCAAAATGATTTTCCCATCATTTTCGGCGATTGTTTCGACTTCATTTTCGAAATGGCGAAAATTATCGCGCAAAGCAGAACGCTCTACCTGATAGATTTTGATATACATATCATCTTTATAAGGGAAATGATCCATTCGAAAAGAATTACGCTCTGACCATCCGCCGCTATAGAATGCGATATACCACCAGTTATTATCGCCATTTAGATTGTCTATCATATGCGTTTTGGTATATGAATCATAATGATATTTCAGGTCGATTTCACTATTTTGTTCAGCAATATGCTTGAGTGCGGCAAAAACTGAAAAATGGCCTTCGCGGAATAGATCTGGCCGAACTCTTTCGACTGCATTGGGATAGAACTGGAATTCGCCAAAACCCTCTATCTTTATCATTGCTTTTCCATCCCGATCGACTATCGAGGTATCAGGATTATCGATAATTAGAGTATTATCTTCGGCCACTTCAGAAGGCGAAGAGCCGGTCCCATTTACATTACACGATGCCATCATCACAATCATGGTTGCCAGCATTAATGTTATCGTGAATTTTCTTTTGGACATAAAAATTCCTCCCTTAAATTAAAAAGGCAACTCTAAACATATTATATGCCCACTAACATAATAAAAAAAGGTAATTGCTTAAGAATTGACACAAGGTTTAGTTGACATTTATGTTTTTAATTGTAACACAATAAGGCAATTTTCACTTCC
>JBKHBT010000170.1:0-2561 GCA_046542255.1 Candidatus Zixiibacteriota bacterium
TTTGAGTATATATCTTAAGTATTATATATATGTTATATATATGGCTTTAAAAGAGGATATGGGAAATGGTCTTTTCGAAATTATTGCTATTCCATGGGTCGGCAATAAATGATGTCGCCCTTCCATCTGTCAGAGCTTCAATGCCTTTGGCGCCGTCTTTGCAAAGAACAACTCGCTCCATCTCAGGATTCTGAAGCATCGCAACAGATAGAAAATCCATGCTTTCATTGAAACTTATGATCAAATTGGCAATAGTAATATCGATATTATTTTCCAGAAGCAATTTATTGGCCATTTTTGTATTATTAGCAGCAATCACATCGATATTTTTCTCTTCTAATCGTTTTTTGGCAATATTCAAATATCGATAATTACTTTCATAGATAAGAACTGTGCCGAGTTTGCTAAAGCTTACAGGCATCTATCTCCAATTACAATTTATAGGTCAAAATTTACATCTATGCTTTATTTCGGCAATAAATCAATTGAATTTAATAAAAGAAGGGTTATATATTTTATGATTTTGCTATATTCGCCAGTAAAAACCCCACCATGTTTTTTTATCATTGGGCCTGACCGGTTGTGTTTCACGGAAAGTATAGCCCCAGAAGAAGCTAAGGCTGCTATTTTCGGAATAATATGTCGTAGCCAATTGGCCATAATGCTTATCGGATGTCTCGCCATCTCGATGAGTGTACCAAAGCGGGCGGTATTCCATCTCGAACCTGACCGGGCCATAGCCGATAGGTGAGAAATAAAGATTCGCCTGTAATTTTCCTTCTATATCGTGGAATCTTTGAAGCCAATCACTCTCATCATCATGCGGGAAAAATCCCATCCTAAATGCCCAGATATAATAGGGGTCAAAATAGAAACCATTTTCTTTTCGGCTGAGAATTTCTTCATGTCTTCGGCTGGAAATGTTTTCATTTTGGGCTACTTCTAGAGAATAGCCATTCCAAATAACGGTATTTTCGGTGCTCTGGTCAAGCTCATGGAAACAATCATGTTCCCAGACAATCTCCATATAATGGCCTTCTAATTCCCATCTTATAGAGGGCTGAAGCGAGTAATGCATATATCTCGGGTCGAATATTATGCCCTCTTCGACAAATCCCATCATTGTCCATTTGACCGCAGCAAGCTTGATGGTGATATTGGGCTTATTTAACTCTGCCATATCAACTCCGGCATACATCATACCATCTATGAAAGCCTTATCATCCCGTGGGTTCAGGCGGGCGAGATATGCCCTGGCATCCCATCTAAGAGGAAATGTTATACGTGTCTTTGCAAATAGTGGAAGACATATAAGAAAAACAAGAAGCAATACTTTTTTCATGATATTCCCTTGATTATAGTTTTCAATCTCAATAATAAGAAAAAATAATCCAGGAAAAAAGCAATAAAATAAACGATACAGTCAAACTTTTAATCTAGAAAAAACTATCTCACTACTGTTACAGTACGTGATTGAACTGTAATAATCGATGTGAATATATTTATAAAAAAATCGGGTGGCGTGGATGCGGTATGTATGGTATAGTCGGATGTTCCGCTCGCCATTGCCTGAGAATCGACAAAATTAAGTGGCACAATTCCAAAGAGAATATACCATTGCCTTGCCTGCATTATCTGATTCGACTGCGCGCCGCGCCCGACAATATGAGTATGGGAGTAGCAACCTGCGAATAAAAGCATGACCAGCAGCAATGAGAAAATAACTATCCTGGTTTTCATAATTCCTCCTGAAGGGTTTAAGATGCTTCTTGATTTTCTAAATATTCGATAGAACCTATCGATGACTCGATCGATTGCAGTTCATTTTCATATATATTAAGCGGTATAATGTAGTCTAACTGCAAAATTCTTCTATCAGGATTGAAAAAAATCAGCTTGAAATTGACAATCTTTTTATCAGAAACAAGAAATTGAGTAATCTCGATATCGGATTTGGTGAATGTATCGATTCTGGATTTCTGGTCCTTGAATTTATCGATCGTCATTTGCTTGTATCTCTCGAAATTCTCCTGCGGTTTTCCTTCGGAGAAGATTAATTCTGCAATGGAAAAGATGCAACCATTTTGAGTATAATATAGCTCGGTTACATTATGTTTAATTGTAGTATCTACCAGGCCTTCTGATATCTGCTTGTTCATATTGTCTTTGAATTCATCAGGCGCTTTTCCCCATTCGGCCGGAGGGCAATATTCCAGAAGAAGGTCATTATCTTTGGTACAATCGCCAATCTCGGTAGTATCGACATTGAAATGCATCTGATTGCTTTTTGCCTTTACGGAACTGTCATTATCGGTTTTGTTCTGATTATCATTGCTTTTCTTTTTTGCACAAGAAAAGAGCAATAGCGCAATAGTTACTACAAAAATGAATTTTCTATTCACTTTACCTCCATCCTGAAATTAGCTAAATATCCCGTTATAAATGGCTCATATCGAAATATATATGTTTGTTTAATATTAAAAAGAAAAAAATCGGGGCGCCCAGACTCGAACTGGGGACCTCACGGACCCGAACCGTGCGCGCTAGCCAAACTGCGCTAC